>CAYNQW010000220.1:0-3146 GCA_964399415.1 uncultured Hyphomicrobiales bacterium | reverse complement strand
GCAGCAATAGTTACAAAAGAACCCAACGACGTAGATGAAATTCTAAAATATGAAGACGTTAAATGGCGGGTTAAAAAAGAGAAAGAATTGCTAACGGAACAGGCGAGGACTTTTGGCGGCCCAATTAACGACCTCCTACATCGTACAGCCTGGGAAAAGGATTATCAGTGACAGCGAACAAACAGGAAAAAGAATTCACAGCAGCTGGCCTATTTTGTGGTATCGGAGGCTTTTGCCTTGGCTTTCAAAAAGCAGGATTTAAAAATCTCTGGGGTAGCGACTTTGATCGGGAAGTAGCAGAAGCGTATCGCCATAACTATCCCAGCGCAGAGTTGATTCACGCTGACATTGCGCAATTAGATCTGAATTCCCTCCCCCCTGTAGACGTGTTGCATGGGGGATTTCCTTGCCAAAGCTTCTCTCAGGCAGGGAATAGAAAAGGATTCGACGATCCCAGAGGGCAATTATTCATTACTATGATGGATAAAATCTCAGAACTCAAAGAAAAACCAAAGGTGCTAGTTTTCGAAAACAGCCCGTATTTAAAAATCGGCGGGAAAGGTAGCTGGTTTTCACAGGTCGTCTTTAGAATTAGAAAAGCTGGATATCACTTTAGTGGCGCTAACGCATTTGAAATCGATGCGAGGACGCATGGCGGCTCACCTCAAAGCCGCGTGAGGCTTTTTTTGATTGCGTATCGTAAGGACTTGGACACATTCAATCCGTTTCATGATTTAAAAGTCACAAACACGAAAACAGAACTATCAGATATACTGGAGAGGGGTTGCGTTGACGATTCTTACTACTTTTTGGATGCGGAGAACAAATACTCCAGAATGATCAAACGAAAGACAACAGGACCAGAGGATCCTCGGCTGTTCCAGCTCCGTAAAACTATAGTACGAGTCCAGGAGCCTGGAATGTGTCCAACATTAACGGCCAATATGGGTGTCGGCGGACATAATGTACCTTTTGTCATCGACGGGGGTGAAGTAAGGAAGTTGACCGAGAGAGAGTGCCTGCGACTACAATCCTTCCCGGAAAGTTTTACATTCCCAGACTCGATAGCAAAATCATCGCAATATCGAATGATTGGCAATGCTGTTGACGTTAATGTTTCCTTTGGAATAGCCAAGTACATCAAATCAAAAATGAGCGAGATAAGAAATGGACCTATGGAGATTTCAGCCTAATCGATTTTGGCATGGTTGGGACGAGACAGGTTTATCTATTTTCAGTGGCAAACCAACTCGTTCTCTAATTAGAGAAGTAATTCAAAATAGTCTAGATGCAAAGGCTGATGACGCTGACCTCGTTACCGTCAAATTCGAGCTCTTCTCAATGCCGAGAGAGGGCGTACCAGGTTCTGATGGGCTTACCAAAGCCTTGGAACAATGTGTGAAAGCATCTGCTGATGAATCTGAGGAAGTCCAAGCAGCAGTGAAAGAAGCCTACGAATATTCTCAAAGGCAAAATTTTCCGATTTTGACATGCAGCGACTTCGGAACAACCGGCATGTCCGGGCCCTACGAACGCGGAAATGCTTTTTACACTTACATGAATACCAAAGGATCATCACCGGGTAACTCTGGACGAGCAGGGTCTCACGGTCATGGCAAGGATGCACCGTTGGTGAATTCGAAATTACGGACCATCTTCGCGAGTTCGAATTTTCGGAATGAATCCGGGGAGATCGAACACATGGCTCAGGGAAAATGTGTCCTCATGAGTCACAATGAAGAAGAAGAGCAGGTTGAAAATATTGGTCAATGGGGAAAACTTAACATGACTCCCGTGACCAGTCTCAAGGCCGAACACAGCTGGATGAATGGGAACGGTGATAAAACTGGAACTACTATCTCAATATTGGGATTTAGCGGGAAAGATCGCGATTGGAAAATGGAAATGATCGGGCACGCGCTGATCAATTATTTCCCTGCATTTATTAGAAATGTACTGGAACTTGAATTCCGCGAAAAAGGGGAAGTAATTAAACTAAATTCGGGAAATTTCTTGGAATACTTCGCCTCAGACGCCGTTAAGGTTGCCTTAAAAGCCGTTGATCAAAGACTTGTCGAAGAATTAGACAGAACCCAATTCTTTGTAAACTCAATGATTGAATCTCGCGGGGGTAAGTTAAGAGATCAACAGGCAAACTCTCCACTTAATCTCGTGCATCTTTATACTTACGTCGATGATGCGGCACCGAGAAGCTACTGCTTAATTCGGCGAAATATGAAAATCACTGAAGAGATTCCCACTCTGCAACGTATTCCAACAAAATATACTAATTTCGCAATGGTCGTGGAGTGCCAATCTGACGAAGCAAACGCGCTGATAAGGGGCATGGAGCCGAGTGAACATGACGAGGTGCTGATGGAGCTGCTTAGGAAAGATAAGCAGTCGGATGGGAAAAAGCTCTGGAAACAAATGAGGGAAAAGTTTCTTTCTGTTATGGACCAGGAAGCATTACCTGACCATAAAATAAGCGGGAAGGTGGATTTCCTCGCCAAATTTTTCCCTGATTTGGCCAACGAAAATGATGGAATTGCTTTCGAGGACGAAGACGGTTTCGAAGGCGGTCGCTGGCAGATAAAACCGATCGCTAAAAGAAGAAAAGGGAAGAGGTCCCTAGTAAAACCCGACCCGGATACTCCGCCAGAACCCACGCCTCCGGAACCCACGCCTCCAGAACCCACGCCTCCGGAACCCACGCCTCCGGAACCCACGCCTCCGGAACCAGCGCCACCAGAACCCACGCCTCCGGAACCACCGAGGCGCAGGCTAATTCCCGGAGAAATAAGGAACCAGAGAGTGGTGGAAATTAGTCCCCAAACGGCAAAGTTAGTGGTTAGTTTAGACAAGCCAGAAACTTGCTATGTCTCTCTAGCAGAAGTGGCTCTAGACCATACAGATCCGCTTCCAATAATTGAAGCTTCTGTTGGAGAAATTGCGAGTGGGAAAGTTAGGTTGATGAAGGACCAGTTCGACAGCGATAATAAAGCAAGACTCGAAGTGACCGTAGAAAGGCCTGTGGTGGGAGGCTATGTGATTTCGGTGGAGATTGACGATCCGTGATGATAATTGACGAAGATAAGTCGTTCGGCTACCCGGTGCTGCGCCCGCTATACAGCGAACAGGATCCA
>CAYNQW010000219.1:0-3149 GCA_964399415.1 uncultured Hyphomicrobiales bacterium | reverse complement strand
TATTAATGTCGGTTAAGGAATAAATTTGTGTCTGATGACGTCCGCGGAGTCCTATTTATCTTAACCGGAATGTTCCTGTTCAGCTTTCAGGACATTATGATCCGTTACTTGTCTGAGTCTGGCTCTTTGCTTCAGATTTTATCAATTCGCGGCATACTCGGTTCTATTATCATCTTGCTATTCATGCGATTGACGGGGCGACCCATTGTCTTTACCTCGTCCTATCCTTGGCTAGCGTTGACGCGCGTTGTTTTATTTTTCTTTGGTTTCTTGTGTTTTTATTTCGCCCTATCGGGGATGCCTTTGGCGGAAGCCACCAGTTTGTTTTTTGCCAGCCCGTTGTTCATCACCCTATTGTCAAAATATTTTCAAAAAACTGAAATTGGAATTTATCGAACCTTCGCAATTATTTTTGGGTTTATTGGGGTGTTGCTGATCGTAAAACCCTCGCCGGAAAAACTGAATTGGATTTCAATGCTCCCTGTATTGACCGCCTTCACTTATGCGATTTCCATGCTGATCGCGCGGCACACCAAAGATAAGGACAGCATTTTTCAGCAAATGATCCATCTTTATTTCGGCAGTGCCTTCCTTGGAATTGGCGCAACAGGTTTGCTGATCGGCTTTGACATTGATGAAAACAGTTTGGCCAATGCTGATTATCTTTTGCGCGGTTGGAACACGTCTGATCTTACGGTGATCAGCGTCATGATGATTGTCGCTCTTTTAGGATCAATTGGGATGCTGCTTTTAACCTCTGCCTATCGTCTTGGCTCCCCGCCGGTGATCGCGCCTTTTGAATATTCCCTGCTGATTTTGGCGGTCTCTTGGGGGTATTTGATCTTTGACGAAGTGCCTGATCTTCTTTCGATCATGGGGATGGCTTTAATCGTCGGCAGTAGTTTGTTCATCTTCATTCGCGAAAGCATCCGCAACAAACCACTGGCGATCAAAACCAGTTTGCGAACATAATGACAACCGCAAGATTTGTTCTGGGTAATCTTTTTACTTTGTTAAGGTAGAAAGCGCCTGTTTAAGGTGCCGTTTTCTTTTGCAGAAAACATCTTGCCAATTGCCCCTGCAGGCCGTCAAAATATGGCAATCAGTCGCGCGCCTCAATTCATTGTCTGTTAACAACTAACTGCCGCGCCTCAACATCAAAAGGCCAGCCCCATGGATAACGATTTCCAAATTGCCGATATTCTCGCAAAGACCAAAACCATCGCCATGGTGGGGGCAAGCGCCAATTGGAACAGGCCTTCTTATTTTGTGATGAAATATTTGCAGAAACAGGGCTATCGCGTCATCCCTGTCAATCCCGGCATTGCGGGGCAAGACTTGCTGGGCGAAGAGGTTTATGCCGATCTCAACGATATCCCCCACGCTATTGATATGGTGGATGTGTTTCGGCGGCCTGATGATTGCCCGGCCATTGCAGAAAAAGCCATTGCCATTGGCGCCAAATATTTGTGGCTGCAGATTGGCGTTGTGAGCAAAGAAGCCGAGGCGATAGCAACCGAGGCTGGCCTCAGCGTCGTCATGGATAAATGCCCCAAAATTGAACATTCGCATTTATCCGGGCTTTTGGGGTTAGGGGGATTTGACTCAGGCTTGCTATCAGCGCGCCGTCCAGCCTTGCGCCAACCGCCTGCGGCAAAAAGAGACGGTGGGTTTGTCAAATCAGATCGCATAGAGACATTGTCAATCCACGCGGGAACACGGCCTGACGGCGCTTCAGGCGCGCGGATCACCCCCATCTATCAAACCACGGCTTTTGCCTTTGACGACGCGGATCACGCCGCCAGCCTTTATAACCTGCAAGAACCGGGGAATATTTACGGCCGATTGTCAAACCCCACCACCGCGGCTTTAGAACAAAAACTCGCCGCCCTTGATGGCGCGGTGGGCGCGTGCTGTGTGTCTTCTGGTCATGCCGCGCAATTGGTGGGGCTATACCCGTTGATGGCACCGGGCAAAAAAATCATCGCCAGCCGGCAACTCTATGGCGGCTCCATCACGCAATTCACCCAAAGTTTCAAACGCTTTGGCTGGGAAGCGGAATTGGTGGATATCCACGATGAAGACAGCATCAAAGCCGCCATTAGCGATCCTTCTGTTGCGGTGTTATTTGCCGAAAGTCTGGCTAATCCTGATGGCAATGTGTCTGATCTCTCAATGCTATCTAGGCTTGCCCATGACGCTGGCATCCCGCTTGTGATTGACAACACCATGGCCACCCCTGCCATGTGCCGCCCCGGTCAATTTGGCGCGGATATCATCATCTATTCCACCACAAAATTTTTGAGCGGCCACGGCAATGCCATGGGCGGAGCGGTGGTGGATATGGGGCGGTTTAATTGGCAAGAAGGCCGAGGCTATCCGGCGCTGACCGAACCTGACCCCGCCTATCACGGCATCACCTTCGCCGAAACCTTTGGTGAATATGGTTATATCACCTATTGTCATGCCAGCGCCTTGCGTGATCTTGGCACGACCCTATCGCCCTTTCATGCGTTTTTGACCCTTTCAGGGGTTGAGACCTTGCCTTTGCGGATGCGCCAACACAATGAAAACGCAAAAAAAGTGGCGGAATTCCTAGACCAGCATGACAAAGTGGCACACGTCTCTTGGGCTGGTTTAGAAAGCAGCCCTTATCATCATCTTGCAAAAACGTATTTGAAGGGTGGTTTTGGTTCTGTTTTCACCTTCACCTTGAAAAACGGCTATGATGGTGGCGTGAAATTGGTCGAAAGTTGCAATTTGATCTCTCATCTTGCCAATATTGGCGACACGCGAAGTTTGATCATCCACCCTGCTTCCACGACCCACCGCCAATTGACGGCCGAACAGCGGCAAAAGGCAGGGGTTGGTGATGGCGTGGTGCGGCTCTCCATTGGCATTGAACACGCCGATGATATTATTGCTGATCTTGCGGCCGCCCTTGATCTGCTGGATGATGGATAGGGTTGGCCTCAAAATCTCGCGGTTTATGCCGCAGGCTTAAAGAATAACGTCAAGTATGTTACCTTGGGTTTGATGCTTTTCATTTCACCCCAGTTGAGAGGAGAATTACCTATGAAAATGATCATCCCTGCCGGCATCATTGTGCTGGCGCTGAGCCAATCAGCCTTCGCCTTGGAAAAGGAATG
>CAYNQW010000218.1:0-3156 GCA_964399415.1 uncultured Hyphomicrobiales bacterium | reverse complement strand
CAAGCCACGATTGCCAAAGGGCGCAACCGAGACACGGCATGGTTTGGGATGATTGATCAAGACTGGCCTGCCATGAGCAAGGCTTTTGAAACCTGGTTAAGCCCTGAAAACTTTGATGCTGATGGCCAGCAAAAGAAACGGCTTTCGGATTTAACCGCGCCGCATCGGGTGGCGAGTGATCCTGGGCTTTAGCGAAAAGCGTTAACGGGGGATGTAGTCGCGAACAAAGGCTTCTTGTTCCGGGGTTTGAATGCAGCCTTCCCGTTGATCGCGGATAAGACCAATGGCTTGATCGGGATCAATGCCGAAGTGAATCAACATGACGGCGGCCACTTTGCCCGCCCGCCCGCGCCCACCCTGACAATGAACCAAAATATGCTCACCATCATCAAGGCGTGATTTTACATTATTCATCGCATCCATAAATTGGTTCTGTTGATCTTTTTCAGGGGTCGAGAAATTCACCACCGCAACTTGCTTCCAATCAAGGCCTGCGTCTTGGATGCGTTGCGGCATGGCCGCCACCCCAAGGCGTTCCAATTCATCATCGGGCGTCAGCGCCACCACCAAATCCACCGCGCGTTCTTGCAGGAGTTTAAGATGGTGCATCTGCCGTTCTTCGGATGAACCATGCTCTTTGCAAAGCCCGGGGCAAGACGCGATGGTAAGCCGTCCAGATGGAGGCGAAGGCACGATACTCAAATCAAGGGTCGTTAAAGAAAAGCCATCAATCGTTTCAGTCGTCATTGGTCTCTTTCAAGTCATCAAAAAAGTAAGGGTTTGACCACGCCATGCGGCCAGCGTGATCACGAATGGTGACGCGAAAATACGATGATTTCAATGCGCTTAAATCTATTTCAGCATAAGTGAGGTTTGCGCCTTGAAGGTCACGCGCCAAATGCCCTTCTGCGCTGACAATGATGGAACTCACCGCGCTGCAACCAATGATCAAGGTGTTGTCTTCAAGCGACAGGTGATGAAAATTTGGCCCTGTCGATGAATAATGCCGCCCTGCCTTTAAGGCTTTTACAATCGCCTCAGCCGACAATTCCTCAGCGGCCACCATCACCCAACCGCCACCATGATCAAACGGATTGAAATGGCTGTCGTCCGTCGCGGTAAAACTCAACCGCACGCCATCATTGAGCAAGGCATCAGCAATCGCAATGCCTGACCCGCGATTGGAAGAAATAACGCAAGAGTGGTTGTAGACTTCAATCCCATGGGCATGGGTGACCTGCTGGGCTTCTTCGTAAGTCATGCTGTACCATTCGGGGTGAGCGATGGTGACATAAGCGCCGGCATCCATTGCGCGCTTTATCATCGCATCAACGGTTTCGTCATCTCGCGCTGGCGCAAAATCTAGCGGCAGGCCATTGGCAACAATATGCCAAATCCCATCTTGATCATACGCTTTCCCATAGCAATGCAATTCAGCCGAAGGGATGGTGATGAAATCTTGGCGATCAAGGCTGGAATTATCCAACACGGTTTCCGCCGCAAAGCGCGTGTCTTTCCAAAGGTGATCCGACAAACAGGTGAAATCATATCCCAGTTGTGCATAAGATTCGACCACCGCTTCAGGGCTGGTTTTGCCATCGGAGTGGTTGGAATGACCATGAAGATTGCCGCGAAAAAACGGCTGCGCTTGATCAAAGGGTGGTAACAGCATCAAAGGGCCTTTCCTCAATCACCGGATAGACAAATTTTAACGATCATTGCTCTAAAATATCATTCCGCCAAGTGAAGATTTTATGACAACGCGTTTTCTGATCAGGTTACTTAAGCCGATTGACCCGCGACATAGGCCGATGACCATGCCCATTGGAAATTGAACCCGCCAAGATGACCCGTGACGTCAACCACTTCACCGATAAAATAGAGCCCCTTCTGGTTTTTGCTTTCCATGGTTTTTGAGTTTAGCCCCGATGGATCAACGCCCCCAAGAGTCACTTCAGCCGTGCGATAGCCCTCGGTGCCATTTGGGAAGATTTGCCAATCTTGCACTCGCTGGCAAAGCGCAAATAACGCCTTATCGGGTGTTTCGCCTAAAGGCGTCTTGATGGGGTGATCGTCAAGAATTTGCTGTGCCAGTCGCTTGGGCAGAAAATGCGCAAGCGCGGTGGCGCAATCTTGCTTGGGGTGTTCTTTTTTGGCGGTGATCAGAGCGGCAGCCAAGTCCGCGTCTGGCGTCAGGTTAACATTGATGGCGTCACCATCATGCCAATAGGAAGAGGCTTGCAATACCGAAGGTCCACTCAGCCCCCGATGGGTGAAGAGCAAACCTTCCTGAAAGGTTGCGCTTCCTGCTGAAACGCTGGCATCGACTGAAACCCCGGCCAAGTCCCGTGCTTGATGAAGCATGGCGTCATCAAAGGTCAGGGGAACAAGTCCTGCCCTTGTGGCGATGATGTCATGGCCAAATTGACGAGCGATGTCATAACCAAAACCTGTCGCACCAATTTTGGGAATCGATAAACCACCGGTGGCGATGATCAAAGAATCAGCATCAATAAGACCCAACGATGTTTTTAGCCGAAAGCCATCACCATTTTTTTCAACTTGATGAACGGCGGTTTCCAGCGCCATTTCGACTCCGCCTTTTTGACATTCGGTCATCAACATTGCGATGATGTCTTTGGCGGAATGGTCGCAAAACAATTGCCCTAATTTCTTTTCGTGATAGGCAATGCCATGGCGTTCCACCAGCGCGATAAAATCGGCGGCGGTATATTGCGCCAAGGCAGATTTGCAAAAATGCGTGTTGCTCGATAAAAAATGCTCAGGTGATGTGTGGATATTGGTGAAATTGCAACGCCCGCCACCAGAAATGCGAATCTTTTCCCCAGGATTCGAACGATGATCCGCCAACCAGACGCGACGTCCTCGTTGACCAGCCACAGCGGCAGCCATCATGCCGGCTGCCCCTGCGCCAATAATGGCGATATCTGTATGATGATGTTGGACAGGCATGGCGATAGCAGAAATGATGCAAGAAGATGAGGAAAAATGAAAGCGACCCTTGCGATATAACCCTGAGACGGTAACTTGTATAGGATTGATTCGTTTCGTGATTATTTTGGAGCAAAAAGTTTATGTCCTCCCCTATGCGATCCCTTGGCCAAAATGGGCCGCTTGTCCATCCGATTGGTATTG
>CAYNQW010000217.1:0-3163 GCA_964399415.1 uncultured Hyphomicrobiales bacterium | reverse complement strand
AGCAACACTGTCGCAGTTACACTCAACTCTGTAGGCATTGCCAGTATTACCCCTGGCACGGATAATGTTTTTCACAACTCCATCAATAATATATACGCCAACGCCATCGTCGATAGCCAATCCCGCTGCCAGTTGCCGGTTAGAAACATGGTTGTCATAAGCTTCCTTGCGTTCAGGTTCGTTATGGTAATGCGGGCAGGCACTGCCTGGAAGAAGTCCGAGACCAGAATGCAAATTATACCCGTCCTGAGCCGTTCCAAGAAGAAGGTCTTCAAACCAGCAGATAGCGCCGGCGCTCACCCCGGACATAATGACGCCGTGATGTGCCGCCTTCAAAAGGCTTGATGCAATGCCTGTCTTATGCCAATGGGCAAGAAGTTTCACCGTCGCCCCCCCACTTACATAGAGGATATCAATTCGTGACAGAAACTTATCCGCTGAAGCTGCATCTGCATTCAATGGTAGATGATCTGTAGCAGCACATTTTTGAAAACGATCGTAAAACCCGCGCAGGCGATCGGTATTGTCATTATTCGCATGCCCTATATAGCCAATACGAACGGATTCAACCGGGCCAACAAGAGCCAACAATTCATCTTCCAGCTCAGAATCACCAGGTATGGCATCTTCGGGATGGGTGAAACCGCCGCCACCGACTGCAAATATCTGAACTGCCATGCTATGAGTTTCCGCTGCCTAAAACCTGCAAAGTTCGATGCTACATTCAGCTCAACGCCAGATGGACAAGATGATATTATGAGTTGGGTTCCTATTTTGTGCGAAAATCTCTAGATACGCAATCCGAATATAAAAAACTTTTCTATACAATTTTCGTATGGGTATATTCATAAATTATATTTGTTTGTGCAGTTCTATAAATCCATACTTTACATAAAATTATATTAGAAAAACTGGTCCGGCAGGATTGGTGTTTCTTCAACAAAATCACGATAAAAGCCAGTATCAGCCAAAATGGCTGTATGCCGCCGGCATTAGGAGGAAGTATCGATGAAAAAATGGCTAATCGCGTCTGCAATGGTAGTTATACTAGGTGGGACGAGTGCAATCGCATCGCCAAGTGGCACTTTTCGACAAGCGCATGAATATGGTTTTGGCGACAAATCCAGCCTTGACCCTGCCTCTCGCGGGCGGGTGATGCAGATCACTGAAAAGCTGATGAGTCGCCTGATACGACCTGACATGAAGGGATCACCAAGCCCAGATCTTGCAACATCCTGGAGTTCAAACGCAGAGGCCACAGAGTGGACCCTGAAATTGCGTCAAGGGGTTTCATTTCACGATGGAAGCGCATTTGATTCTGCAGATGTGATTTACACCTTCGATCGAGTGCTGGACCCGGAAAACAAGTCGCCGGCTCGGTCCGCCATAAAAATGATCGAAAAAATGGAAGCCCCGGACAGCCACACGGTAAAGTTCACGCTTTCCACACCCTTTGCTGACATGCCGCTGCAGCTGATGGATTACCGCTTGCGTATCATTCCCGAAGGTTCCGGGGATAGTATAGCAACCTCTGGTATCGGAACAGGTCCGTTCAAACTGGTCTCTTTTGATGCCGCGGGCGTGACCAAACTTGAAGCCAATATGGATTATTGGGAAGGAGCCCCCGGTGTTGCCAAGATGGAAATCATCGGTATCGGCGATGGTCAGGCCCGTATGCAAGCTCTCTTGGGTGGCCAGATTGATTTTGAGAACACGGTGACAAACCAGCAGAAACCCATGTTTGCCAGTAGCAGCAAATTCAAAATCATGGAAGTGCCAACAGGCAACTGGCGTGGATTAGTGTTCCGCACAGATATTGAACCATTTACGGATGTGCGTGTGCGTCAGGCCGTTCGCAAGGCGGCCAACCGGGAAGAGCTGGTGAAACTGATCATGGGTGGGGCGGCAACAGTCGCCTGTGATACACCCGTGAAACCAGATGATCAGTACCGAGCTGATATAAAATGCCCCCAGGATATTGCTGGTGCAAAAAAGCTTCTTGCAGAAGCTGGTTTTCCGGATGGAATTGATATCGAAGTCTATGTTGCCACGCTTGAGCCAACCTGGCCTATCCTTGCGGAAGCCTATCAGCAACAGGCAGCAGAAGCCGGCATTCGCGTCACCATTAAGCAGGTGCCTTCTGACGGGTACTGGAGTGATACCTGGATGCAGAAAACCGTATCAGCAACGCGCTGGAATGAACGGCCTGCCGACTCAGCCCTGCATGAAATTTATCTGTCAACAGCCAAGTGGAATGAATCCTACTATAAGGATTCCAATTTTGACGCTCTGCTAGGCAAGGCACGCCGGGAGCTGAATTTTGACAAGCGCAAAGCGCTTTATGTTCAGGCTCAAGAGCATTTATATGAAACAGCCGGTACATTGATCCCTTATCACGTCTCAAAAATCTATGCGATGAGCGAAAGGGTCAACGGCATTGATCCGGTGGAAAATCACTCGATCCGCTGGAACAAGGTAACCGTCAAATAATCTCAGCCAGATAGGTTCGAGAAATACCATCAGGCCAGTGCACCTAAAATGAATATGAACAGTGGTGCACTGGCTCTTAATATAATTACCAATAGCGATATTAAAATGGGGAGGGCAGTATGCTGTTGATGCTTTTAAGGCGCCTTCTTCTTGGCTTGGTAACCGTATGCATTGTCTCACTGATTATTTTTTCCGGTGTTGAAATACTGCCCGGAGATGCTTGCACCCAATATCTGGGTGAATATCAGGCGGATGATGAATTGCTATCCCAGTGCCGCAAGGACCTCGACCTGAACCGGCCGGCAATTGAACGCTTTGGTGATTGGGCAAGTGGTGCGCTCAAGGGTGATCTCGGACTTGCCGTTGATGGAAAAACCAAGATCAGCACCATCGTCGGTGATCGTCTAAAGAATTCTCTGCTATTGGCGGTATGCGCAATGTTTGCAGGGATACCGCTGGCACTGTTACTTGGCATCATTACTGGCCTTTGGCGGGATCGTATGCCAGACCTTATCATCTCGACACTCGCTATTTTTGCCATGACCGTCCCTGAATTTGTTTCCGCTACATTGCTGATCCTTGTTTTCAGTATCTGGCTGGGTTGGCTTCCTGGCATTGTGCTAACCTCAGCAGGCGCGCCTGCAGCAGAATTTTTTCCTGAAATTCTGTTGCC
>CAYNQW010000216.1:1294-3174 GCA_964399415.1 uncultured Hyphomicrobiales bacterium | reverse complement strand
CGTTGTCATGATCGACCTGTTTGGCGTGATGTGTGGAGTTTAAGATGCACTCAATCAAAGATGTATTACAGCCTATCGAAAATGCAAAGGGGTTACCTAGTCACCTCTATATCGACAATAGTGCAAGCGAAGAAGAACGGGAACGAATTTTCTTCAATTCATGGTCAGCCCTCACCATGGGCAAGAATGTTCCTGAAGCGGGTAGCGTCATGCCGGTCGACTTTCTTGGCATGCCCCTCTTGGTGGTGCGAAACAAAGCTGGAAACATCAACGTGTTTCAAAACGTCTGCCGTCACCGTGGGATGCGCTTGATCGACAAGCCTGGGAAATTAAAAGGGCCTATCACCTGCCCTTACCATGCTTGGGCTTATGATCTGGACGGTGCCTTAAAAGCCACGCCGCATGTTGGGGGCGCTAATATCCATCACCATGACAATATTGACCCTGCTGAAATGGGGTTGCTCGAAGTGCGCAGCCATGTTTGGCATGACGTGGTCTTTATTAATGTTCACGAAAATGCTCCGCCATTTGAGATTGAGCATCGCGAATTACTGGAGCGTTGGAAAGAATTTGAAAAACCCATCTATCATGGCGGCTCAGATTCAGGCTTCACCCTGACCTTGAAAAGCAATTGGAAACTGGCGATTGATAATTATTGCGAATCATATCACCTGCCGTTCGTGCATCCTGATCTGAACTCTTATTCGCGCCTAGAAGATCATTATAACATTGTTGGCAAGTCTGGATTTGCTGGTCAAGGAACGTTGGTTTACAACCCATCCCTTAGCGATGATGGTCGTTCTTTTCCTAATTTTAATGGATTAGATCAGAAATGGGATACCGCCGCCGAATATGTTGCGCTCTTCCCCAATCTCTTGCTGGGCGTTCATCGCGACCATGTTTTCAACATTATCATTGAACCACAAGGCCATGACACCACGGTCGAGCATATCGAGTTGTATTATACATCCGAAGATTGCCTCAAAGAGGATTACAAAGATATGCGCGTCAAGAATGCGGAATTGTGGCACACGGTTTTTGAAGAAGACATTGGCGTGGTCGAAGGCATGTATGAAGGCCGCAAAGCCATTGGCTATGATGGCGGAAAGTTTTCACCCGTGATGGAAGAACCAACCTATAAGTTTCATTATTGGGTTGCGGAACGTATGCTCACCAACGAAGCCGCCGAATAAAGCGATTGATGATGACAACGAAAAGCCAAGTGTTGATGCGAATTGAAACCCTTTGGGATGACGCTCAGCATCACCTTGCCTCTTCGGGGTCATCACCGATGCGCCGCATTGACCAATTGATGGATGCCGCGCTCCTTGCCGAAGCCCAAGGGCATCACCAGCATTCACCGCGTGTTGAAGGTGATCTGGCGGGAATTGCCGCCATGGTAAAAGCAGCATCGATGGATGCTGAACCTTCGCTTGCGTCTAAACCCTCAAAGAATAAAAAGGTGCTGTCGTTTGATCGCGCCAAAGAAAAGATGGATCAGGTCGCCAAACTTAAAGCCCCTGTCCCTCATCACGCTTCCACGACAGATTCGGATCAAATCCGTCACACGACCAAACGATATCTTAACCATGAAGGTGAAGCCCTCATCGCCGCCACCATCAAAACAGAATTGAAGGCTTTTTTTGCGGAAACGAAAAAAGCCAAATAGTTATCCTGCTTTAAGATAAGGTTTGAGCCTGACGATAGAGTTTGCGGGTTTCGTCAACATAAATATCGGTGGAAATTTTCCCCGCATCATGCAGGTTTTTTAAGGCCAGCATATCTTGTTCAATATCCAATAAGGTTGGGACAGATTGATCGTTTGATGTATTCGCGCGAGTGGTTTTCAACCCCATCAAACGAAACAAAATCACCATCAG
>CAYNQW010000216.1:0-1194 GCA_964399415.1 uncultured Hyphomicrobiales bacterium | reverse complement strand
TGATCCATTGCCGAATAACGATCAATTTCTCTGAAAGCGTCCAAGGAAAATCTCCAGCACCGCGGGTGAAAAACAACCCCATGATGATGACGCTCATGGCAAAAATTGTAGTGACGGTGATCCGTTCGCCCAGTAACGCAAAACCAATCACAATGGCAAAGAGTGGAATCAAATACCCGACATAAGAAACAAAGCCATAACCGTTCCGCTTGATGAGAAAATAGCGCAAATAAAACGCCAAGCCCGATGGCATCACGCCCAGCCATATCAAGGCGAGCCAAACATCCAATGAAATCATCGACCAATTCATATCGACGAAGAAAAGAAAGGGCAACATCACCACCACCGATGAAATCAACACCATGGCGGCGATGACTTCGGCGGAAACTTCGGTCAATTTTTTTGCGCCAATTCCGCCAATAGCATAGCACGTCGCCGCACCAATCGCCGCTAAGGGATGCAAAATCCCTCCTCTGCCAAAATCGTTGAAGCCATCACGAAGCAAATACAAAGCCGCCGCCAACCCAAGAGCAATGCCGAGAATCTTGCCGCGGTTGATCTTTTCATCATCGGTAAAAAAATGCCCTAAAATAATGACCACTAATGGCCCGGTGGTCATCAAAATTGCCGTCATGCCAGAAGTGATTTCTTCTTCAGCATAAGAAATCAGGTAAAAGGGTAACGCTGTTGAGAAAACGCCGACTCCAATTAAGCCGATCCATTGCTTGGTGCTTTGTGGCCATACCGCTTGTCGCATGAACGCAAGGATCACGAGCATCACCGCGCTGCCTATCGCGCAACGTGTTATCACCAACATGATTGGCCCTGTCACAGGAACGGCAATTTTGATCATGGTGAACGCTGACGCCCAGATCAGCGATAACAGCATGAGCAAGGGAATGTCCCAAAAAGGGGAAAGGCGAGACATCATTAAACTTCCAAACATTGGTAAAGTCAGGATTGGCAATCTATACAGCGGGTGATGGCTGGATCAAATTGAAGTCGTTTATAGGGAATATCCTCACCACAAACAAGGCAATAGCCAAAGTCATCACCTTCGATCCGCATTAGGGCGGCGGCAATCACATCTCGGCGCTGGCGGCGGCGTTCTTCTCGCGCTAAATCCATAGATTGTTGTTGCATCGCATCCATCCGCGACAGCCGCCCCACCGATTGCTGATCCAATTCGACAGG
>CAYNQW010000215.1:0-3189 GCA_964399415.1 uncultured Hyphomicrobiales bacterium | reverse complement strand
GCATCTACCATTACGATTGGTATCATCAATCCTTTCTTGAATTGGCGGATGACTTAGAAGAAGCGCTTGATGAAGGCAAAGTGCTGATGATCAAATTTGATCAAAAGGGCTGTATTTATTGCGAAAAAGTAGCGCTCGAAATTTTCTCTGAACCGGCCATCAACGCTTATGTTCGAGAACATTTCGTTGTGGTTCAACTTGATCTTTATGGTGGCCGTGAGGTGACTGATCTTGATGGTGATGCGCTTGCCGAAAACGAAATGGGGCGCAAATGGGGGGTGATGTTCACGCCAACCATCTATTTTCTAGGTCAGCCTGCTGAGGGCGGTACTATCCCTGAACAAGCCAACGCGGTGATGCCGGGGGCGTTTGGGAAATTAACATTTTTAGGGTTTCTGGAATGGATTGTGGCCAAGGGCTATGATGGCGATGAGCCTTTCCAGAAGTATTTTGGCCGGCGTATGCCTGAGATTCGAAAAACCATCGAAGAAGCCCGCCAGCAACAATCGTCATAAGGAGAGTGTTTGACCATGACCACTTCAAAAACCGATTCTAATCTTACGATCCAAGGGGAAAAACCCACCGATCTCGATACGGTTGCATTATCACGCCGTAAAGTCTTGGGTGGGGCTGTTCTTGCCGCTGGTAGTTTGGCCACGCCGTCTTTGGTTTCCGCGGCGGAATCCAATCCTGATAACCTGCCGCCCAATGTGCCGGAATGGACGCCTTATCTGGGTGAAGGGGTGGACGTGAACCCTTACGGGATGCCTTCAGAACATGAAGCCCATGTCATCCGCCGCTCTGTCGAATGGCTTACCGCCAGCCCAGAATCATCGGTGAATTTTACGCCTCTTCATGAACTAGATGGGATTGTCACGCCAAATGGTCTGTGCTTTGAGCGCCACCATGGCGGTGTGCCAGAAGTTATCCCTCAAGATTATCGCTTGATGATCAATGGGCTGGTTGATCGTGAATTGATCTTCACCATCGATGATCTGAAGCGTTTTCCCCAAGTCAATCGCTTCCATTTCCTTGAATGCGCGGCCAATGGCGGCATGGAATGGCGCGGTGCTCAATTAAACGGCTGTCAGTACACGTTCGGCATGGTTCACAATGTCCAATATTCTGGCGTCCGTTTGTCGGATATTTGCCGCGAAGTTGGCATCAAGCCTGAAGCCAAGTGGGTATTGGCAGAAGGTGGTGACAGCGCTGGCATGAACCGCTCCATCCCCATTGAAAAGATTCTCGATGATTGCATGATTGCTTATTCGATGAACGGCGAAGCGTTGCGTCCGGAACAAGGGTATCCCGCCCGATTGGTGGTGCCGGGTTGGGAAGGCAATATGTGGGTGAAATGGATTCGCCGCCTCGAATTTGGCGATATGCCTTATATGGCGCGCGAAGAAACTTCAAAATACACCGATCTGATGGAAGACGGCAATGCCCGTATGTTCACTTGGGTGATGGACGCAAAATCTTGTGTCACGTCACCAAGCCCAGAAAAACCAATTTTGCATAAAGGGCAAAATTTGCTGAAAGGGTTGGCTTGGTCAGGGCGCGGCAAGATCACCCGGGTCGATGTCTCGCTTGACGGTGGCCGCAATTGGCAAACCGCCGAATTGCATGATCCGGTGCTCGACAAAAGTTTGACCCGCTTTACCTTGCCTTTCCAATGGAACGGCGAAGACCTTTTGGTTCAATCTCGTGCCATGGATGAAACCGGCTATGTTCAGCCGACCATCCAAGCCTTGCAAAATGAACGCGGGGTCAATTCCATTTATCACAACAACGCGATTGCCACTTGGCACGTTAAGACAAACGGTGAGGTTGAAAATGTCCGCATTGGTTAAAACTACAATTTTGGGTCTCACCGGTGCGGTGCTGGCGTTTTCAACATTGCCAGCCAAGGCAGGTGACCGCGTTTTTGATCTTGGCACAGTGGCGACAAAAGAAGAAGTCCAAGGCTGGGATATTGACGTCCGCCCCGATGGATTAGGCGCACCAATCGGAGCAGGCACCGCACTTGATGGCGAAGAAATCTATGCCGAACGATGCGCCCATTGTCATGGTGACTTCGGTGAAGGGGTAGATCGTTGGCCTATCTTGGTTGGCGGGCATGGCACGCTTGAAAGCGAAGACCCTGTTAAGACGATTGGGTCTTACTGGCCTTATGCATCAACCGCTTTTGATTACATCTATCGGGCGATGCCTTTCGGCGAAGCGCAATCTTTGACTCACGATGAGACTTATATGATTGTCGCGTATTTGCTCTATATGAATGATGTGATCGACGAAGAGTTTGAGTTGAATAACGAAAACATTGGTTCGATTGAAATGCCAAATCAGGGTGGGTTTTTCATGCCTGACCCGCGACCAGATGCGCAACTTGCCAGTGGTGAGCCATGTATGTCAAATTGTGATGTATCAACGGAAATCATTGGCCGCGCGCGGATTATTGATGTGACGCCGGAAGATGATGGTTAATCACGCTACAAACTTGTAATGAAGCAAAGGAAAGAAATGATGAAAACTGTATTTTCAGGTCTCTTAGCGGCTGGTCTTTTAAGCCTTGGTCTGTCCTCCACCGCTATGGCGGGTGATGCTGCCCTTGGTGAAAAGGTCTTCAAGAAATGCAAGGCTTGCCATGTTGTCGATAGCGACAAAAACAAAACAGGTCCGCATTTGGTCAATATTATCGGGCGGCAAGCAGGCTCGGTTGAAGGCTTTAAGAAATATTCAAAAGCCATTCAGGAAAGCGGCATTGTTTGGGATGAAGCAACTCTTGATGGTTTTCTGGAAAAGCCAAAGTCATACTTGAAGGGCACCCGCATGGCGTTTGCTGGTCTGAAGAAAGAAGAAGACCGCGCCAATGTCATTGCTTACCTGAAGCAGTTCAGCCAGTAATGCCTGCTCAAGCAACATCACCGAAGGTGGCGGCTAGGATTTCACGGCGAAGGTTTTGCCAATCCGCCGCCGCCATGACCGCATTATCAGCAAGCGCTCTGCCCTTGACGAGTGTTCAGGCCAAGACGAAAGTAATTGGCGCGGCAAGCATCACCACTTTTTCCGATGGGTTGATGACAGTGCCAACGGAGATGTTGTTTGACGCTAAAACCAATCCCGCGCTCAAACCATTGCTGGAACAATCTGGCATGGGGGAAGGGTTGGCTAAGCGTCCGTTGAACATCA
>CAYNQW010000214.1:0-3209 GCA_964399415.1 uncultured Hyphomicrobiales bacterium | reverse complement strand
CAAACGCGCCAAGCATAATTTTACCCGCATCTTCTTTGTAATAGGCGCATTCATCAGGCACCCGCAAAACCGGCAGATTGTTCTGCAAACCTTCGATGCCTTCGGTGACAATATAGAAATGTTCACAAGCATGAAGCGGCACCGCAACCCCAGCCATGGCGCCAACTTCGCGCGCCCACATGCCGCCGCAATTCACCACAAAATCTGCACGAATATTGCCTTCAGCCGTCTCAACGCCAACGGCTTTGCCTTGTTCGATGGTCACGCCCGTGACTTTCACGCCTTGGATGATATTGGCGCCGCGCATCCGTGCGCCTTTGGCTAGGGCTTGGGTGATGTTAACAGGATCACCCTGCCCGTCTTTTGGCAACCAAACGCCGCCAACGGCATCATCGACCTTAAGGCCGGGATATAGACGGGCGATTTCATCGGTGGGGATTTCATCAATTTCGACACCAAAGGCGCGAGCCATCGCAGCTGAGCGGCGCAATTCTTCCATCCGCTCTTCGGTCAGGGCAACGGTGATCGAACCATTGCGCTTAATGCCGGTGGCAACGCCTGTTTCATCTTCAAGCGAGAAATATAATTCTTGGGAATATTTCGCTAGCCTTGTCATGTTTTGGGTGGCGCGCAATTGGGCGATCAACCCCGCCGCGTGCCAAGTCGTGCCGCAGGTTAGCTGCTTGCGTTCCAGCAAAACAACATCGGTCCAACCTAGTTTGGTCAGGTGATACGCCACGGAACATCCGACGACGCCGCCGCCGATGATCACCGCTTGTGCCTGTTGTGGTAATTTGGTCATGCTGTTATGCCCTCACTTTTTCATTGCCAGCGTCATAAAGAGCCTCCGCTTCAACGATGGATACCATTCGTTTGCGCCCCAGCACATTAACATGAAGACCCGTAACATCACCGGATAGGGCATTTTCTTCGACGACACCATAAGCGATGGACTTGCCAACGCGATGCCCATAACCCGATGACACCACCAAGCCGATATCACCGCCTTTGCCATCTCGAATTGATGACAAGTAAACCGCTTCGCCAAAAGACGCGCCATCTTCGGGATCATCAATCGTCATCACCACATAACGCTTAGATGCGCCGCGTTGCTGTTCGGCTTGCAGAGCGGCTTTGCCAATAAAGTCATCCTTATTGGTGTTCACCCAGCGGCCAAGCCCGCTTTCATACATGGTGTAATCAGAAGTCAGATCAGATTTCCACGACCGATAGCCTTTTTCCAGACGCATGGAATCGAGCGCCAGCATCCCGAAAAGACCAAGTTGATGCCCTTCACCAACTTTTTCTATTGCTGTCCAAACCGTCAACAGATCAGCCATGGCCACATGCAATTCCCATCCGGCTTCACCCGCAAAGGACACGCGGATCGCCAAGGCCTCAATCCCGGCAATCGTCACCATCTGATGGGTTAGCCACGGGAAGGACGCTTGATCCATCTTCGCGCCCGTTAATGCTTCCATCATGGTGGGAGACTTAGGCCCTGTGAGCAACAAAGACCCGCGATCCCGCGTCAAATCAGCAATCGTCACCGAGCCATCTTGAGGCAAATGCCCCATCAACCAATCGCGATCATGCCACAGCGCACCAGCACCCGTGATCAACCAGAAATGATCATCCGCAAAGCAAGTGGCGGTCATTTCCGTCAATACCTTGCCTTTTTCCGACGCAAAGTAAACAAGACCAATCCGTCCGGCTTTTGGCACGCGTCCTGTTACCATCCGGTCAATCCACGCCCGAGCACCGCTGCCTTTTACCTCAAAGCGGCTGAAGCCTGTTAGATCAAGAAGCCCTGCATGCTCCGCCACATGACGGCATTCTGCTCCCACCGCATCAAAAGAGATTTGCCGATCATAACTATCGACCATGACATCATCTTCAGGCTTAGGCGGGAACCATTGTGCGCGTTCCCAGCCTCCATAAGAACCAAAAGATGCGCCTTTAGCCTTCAAGGTTTCATAAATCGGTGAGGTTTTAGCCTCACGCCCCGCCGGCCATTGGATATGAGGGAAATGCATGGCGTATTCATGGGAATAGGTCTCAATCGCTTTGGCGGTGGTGTAAGCCTGATCCACATGATCGGTAAACCGCCGTGGATCAACCGCCCAACTATCGGTTTCCGACTCGCCTTCCACGATCATCTCAGCCAGTAATTTGCCCGCCCCGCCAGCTTGCACAATCCCAAAAGTAAAGACGCACGCTTCAAAGGCGTTTGGAACCCCCGGCATGGGGCCAATCAAAGGCAACCCATCAGGCGCATAAGGAATAGGACCATTCACCACCCGGGTGATGCCGCCTTTGCCTAAAATCGGCACGCGTTTGCAAGCGTCATCAATGTACCATTCCAGCCGTTCTAAATCATCGTTCCAGAGTTGGAAGGAAAAATCATCCGGCCGAGGGTCGTCAGGGGTAACCCAATGCGCTTTGCAGTTAAATTCATAAGGCCCCAGCAAAAGACCATCTTTTTCTTGGCGCAAATAATAAGAACTATCCGGATCACGCAGAAGCGGCAGTTTCTTGTCGCGCTGTTGCAATTCTTCGATGCTTTCGGTGATCAAATATTGATGCGCCATGGACACGCAAGGCACATCGCGACCAAACATCTTGCCCACTTCATCGGCGCGGTATCCAGCGGCGTTAACCACATATTCACAGCGCACCTCTCCAATAGGCGTTTTGACCAGCCATTCATCGCCAACCCGTTCGACGCCAGTAACGGGGCAGAAACGGATGATTTGAGCGCCCATATCACGCGCCCCTTTGGCCAAGGCTTGGGTTAATTGCGCGGGGTCAATATCCCCATCGAAGGGATCCCATTGACCGCCATAAAGATCATGGGTTTCTAAAAACGGGTAAATATCCTTCATTTCGGCGTTGGACATTTCTTGGAATTCAACGCCCATTTGGCGACCCATGGCCTCCACATGACGGAACTCTTCCATGCGCTGGCGGCTATGCGCCAGACGAATCGCGCCGGTGACATGGTAATTCATGGGGTAATCAACTTCTTCACCCAAGCGGCGGTATAATTCTGTCGAATAGGACTGAATTTTCATGATCGTCCAAGACCCAACATAATTCGGGCAATTGCCAGCCGCGTGCCATGTCGAGCCAGAGGTCAATTCGTTTTTTTCCAACAGCAAACAATCGGTCCAGCCCATCTTAGCCAAATGATAAAGCACCGATGATCC
>CAYNQW010000213.1:0-3213 GCA_964399415.1 uncultured Hyphomicrobiales bacterium | reverse complement strand
GCCGTTGACGAATTGGGCGTGTTTTCATGCCGTCGTGAACGGTGGTTCCTCCGCCCCGAGACCCTCTTCGACAATCCGTACAGCCACCGAACAGATTTGGCGATTGGCGACGCAGATAACGAGCACTCGAAGGGAATCAAAACTCCGGTCATTGTGCATGAAGCCCTCCATTCATACCTACCCGGAACGTGGTCCCTTCGAAACGGTGATTTGCGTTTGAAGATAAAAACAGGCCAAATCGAATCCTCGGAGATGGGCCATACGGCTTTCTTGGACAAGATGGAAGCAGCGGGGAGTCGATTCAGGGTCGTTCATGGCCGCCGCCTGCCTGCTGCGCCGGGAGCCCCAGGCGGTGTGAAGGTGCTTGCTCCACAGAAATTGATGCTGAAGAGGGTTGCGCGGAAGCTCGTTCCTGTTTCAAAAGGCGAACGGCTCGCCTTGGATGGTGATGAAGCGCCCACAAGAACGGGACACGATCACGCGGTTAAAGATGCGAAAATTCCGAAATCAAACCCTCAAACCTGGGTGTTCGGTGACCCGTCCACGCATGAAGTGAACAAAATTACCGAACTCGGAGCATACTTGCCAAGCGGTCTCAAATTTACCACAGAAGATGGAGAAGAAATCCTCCCCAATGACGTCAAACACGCGCTTGAATCGCAACACCTGGACAGGGTCGAACGGATTCAAGATCTTGAAGTGATTGAGTACACGCACGGGGTGACGCGTCAATTTGCAGGCTTGGGAGAGGAGCCCCTCAGGTATGCCGACAACCGCGGGAGAGGGATTGGGTTTGGTGAGAAGGTGACGACCGTTGGCCTCCGTTTCCGCCTCAACCAGTTGAACCTGAACGCTGCGGTTGACAAAGCGGCGAAACAGATGGCGGAAGGAGTTCCGTCCATGGTGCCGAGCCTGATGAAGTTCCTCAAATCCGAGGTGGCCCTCGATGAGGACACTGGGGGCTCAATCAACCCTTACGTGCTCGATGACTTGTTGGGTATCGCACTGAGCGCATCGGAGTGGACAAACGACGCCCCGCTGGGATTATCCGACTTGCATCAACGCTTGGACGCCGCATGGGGCAATCGAAATCACTTCATGGCGACGGCAAAGCAGTATTATCGAAGAATCATGCACCTCGCCAAAGTTGGGGAAGAGGATGAAGACGAGGTTGAGGATGAGTTGGTCACGCGAAGCGTGGAACGATTGAAAGACATCACTCCCGACGTTCTCCGTATTGCTCAAGGCATGTCGGTTGACAAAGCGAGGGTGTGGACAAAACGAACCCTGCTCAGCACTTTCGGGTCAATTGCAACAAGCACCCTTTGTCAATTCTCAGGCTGCGACACCGCCGATGTGGGGTACCTTATTCCCACTGGTGCGTGGGAAGGTGATGCCGCTGAAGTCATCTTGTACGATCGATCCGACTTTGGCAACGGATCTTCCGATGCTGCGGCAACATACCTTCACATCCCTCATGCAGTCCGTCATGCATCGCGTGAATTCAGTCAAATCATGCTGCCAAGCACAGATTATTTTTCAGAACTTGAAGGGCGATTGATGCAATGCCTGCAGGCACAATCCGATCTCGGAGGTTTGATGATTCATGAACATGGTAGCCGTGGCGCTGATTCGATTCCTGATTTACGTGCACACGCCGAAGAAACCGCACAAATAGGCAGGAAGGTGTGGGAAAAAATCGGTGTTTCTGGACCAAGGGAGGCGTGGAGTCTGCCAATCCATCGAATCATGGCACCGCACCATGCAGAGCAACATGGACTTGAAACAGACGAGGTCGTTCGGGCAACAACTTCGTGCTGGAACGGGTGTCCGGAATGCGTTGGGGGCCTGAGGGAAACCCTTGGCGGTCTGTTGGGTACCTCATTCATCGACAAGCATGTGCTTGACGGTTGGTTCATTGAGACAGCAAAGAAAGCAAGGGAGTACCGACAAATCGAGTTGCGGCACTTGTTGGACGGCTCAGAAGAACTCCACCTGGGGGCGACGCAAGATTTGGGCGTTGCCAAAGTCTCGGGTGAGCGAACGTCCGTCATTGGGCTTCCATGGACCATGGGCCTCTTTTTATCAAAGCTTGATTCGGGTTCTCCCCAGCTTTTCCTGCGATGCACGGACGTAGCGGGGCGGCATGTTGTGGACCCGGACGGTGTCGCCATGGGAATCGATGAACACGGGTTTAGGCGTCTGCTCTGGTTCCAACTTCTGCTCACAGGCCACTTGGTCTCCTCTCGCATTCTCTCCCCTGACGAAAGCAATGCAAGGATTGACATGTTGTATTATGGCGCAAGAGACCTACGGTTTGACGATTTAGGGATGTCTTCACGGATGTTGGATTCCATGAGGGCGGAGGGTGGGGCGCTTCGCCATGAAGCGCTTTCTGATGTCCTCACATGGTTGACGGGTCGTGGCATCCCTCTTCGGCTGTGCATCGATAAGAAGCGCGCCGGTGAAGAAAAGGTGGCCGAGCTCATCGAGCAATTGGCTCAGCAAGAGCGGTTTGAACTGTTCACACGTGACATTAGTGCTTCGATGCACCGAAAGACCTTGATCACACCCATCGCATCACTGTCAGGAACGGGGAACTTGACGCCAAGCGGTACGGCAGAGCACGATGGTTTTTCGAACGACGATGAGTTTGATTTCGTTGATCGTGCACATGACCGCCAATACACGCAAAAGCGACGTTCGGCAGAACGGCTGTTCAGCAAGGCCAACAGAGTTGAGGACGTTGCGCGATTTTTGGAAGAAGCGAAACGGTTCAGAACTGAAAAGAGAGAGCGTGTGGATTCACAACAAAACGGTCAGGCAGAACATCCAATGGCGGCCCTCATCCGGGACATTGGTGAACGTGGAAAAGACGCTTTCGTTGAAGGGGTTAAGCTGGATTTCAAAAACTACAGTTTTGTCAGTAACCTAAAATCTCCCGAAAACCAAGACATGGAGCGCCTTGCTAAAGCCCTGGCAAGCATGTTGAACACCAGAGGGGGGTCTCTCATTCTCGGGGTCAGAGACCCTAAGCATGATTCCTTCACATCCGATCCTATACCCGGAATTGGCAGTTGGATGAGTGAATTTGAATCCGAGGACGTGGGTACGAAAGAACTGATCATCAGGCGCTTCACCTCGGACCTCTGCGAGCGTTTCTTCAAAGATGACAGCCCAGCCTCACGGTCATTGGATCTTGATTTTGTCGAC
>CAYNQW010000212.1:0-3219 GCA_964399415.1 uncultured Hyphomicrobiales bacterium | reverse complement strand
GGCGTCAGCAAATCCATCACGGATAAAATGGACGCGGTGCAATTGGTGCGCGTGGGCTCAGAAGCGTTGGGGGGGAAGGGCGGCGGCGGTCGTCCCGATATGGCGCAGGCTGGCGGGCCAAATGCTGATCAAGCCGAAGCCGCTCTTGATGCCATCGCCAATGCGATCAAAGGTTAAGTGCTTAACCAAAGGCTCTTCAGATGCCGAATTTATCCCTGATTGATTTTTACTGATGCGGCGTGAAATTCTATTCATGTTTGTGGCAATGTCGCTTATTCCTTTAGGGGATACGGCAGGCAAATTGCTCAATAATAATCATGATGTTGCTGCAATTTTTGTTTCGTGGAGTCGGTTTACCATTGGTGCACTCTGCCTTTTGCCGTTCATCTACAAAGACAAGGCTATTCTTCGCCTGCTTTTGGATAAAAGAATTATCGCCCGAGGGTTGGTTCTTGTTTGTACGATTTCATCTATTTTGCAGGCTTTCACCACGGTGCCAATCACCACGGGGTTTTCAATTTTGTTTATTGCCCCGTTGGTCAGTTACCTTTTATCTGTTGTGTTTTTGAAAGAAACTATCACGGTTGTTCGCACGGTTTTGGTCATTGGTGGATTTTTAGGCGTCTTATTGGTGGCGCAACCCTCCCCAAGCATGGATCCAAACTTATTTTTTGCGTTCTTGGCTGGGGTGCTTTATGGGACCTATTTAACCATGTCTCGTGCCTTCGCACATTTAGGAACACCGGTGCAATTGACCAGCACACAATTAATCCTTGGGGCGATTGTTTTATGCCCCTTTGGGGTGATGGCTATGCCGACCATCAACGAAAGCGTCATGGTGTTGGCAGGAATTTCAGGGTTATCGTCGCTCGGGGGAAATCTGTTGCTGATCTTGGCTTATGGTCTTGCGCCTGCAACACGCTTAGCACCATTCGTTTATTTTCAGATTATCGCTGCCACTAGCCTTGGCGCATTGGTTTTTGGGCATTGGCCAAACCCTATGGCATGGTGCGGTATGGTGATTATCATCATCTGCGGGGTCGTCTCTGCCAGCCCTTTTGCGTCTTCGCGCCAAAAACCTGTTTAAGCGCAAAAAAATAGGAGGCTGAAGCCTCCTATTTCACTTTTTTAAGAAACCTTAGAAATTTGCGGCTGATTTCATATTGGCATCAAGGGTGTCCAAGAAATCATCAGTGGTTTGGAAGGCTTGATCAGGGCTGATCAACAGCGCCAAATCTTTGGTCATCTGGCCGCGTTCAACGGTTTTGATGCAAACATCTTCCAGCGTCTTGGCAAAATTCGCCAGA
Organism: uncultured Hyphomicrobiales bacterium; assembly: GCA_964399415.1. Taxonomy (GTDB): domain Bacteria; phylum Pseudomonadota; class Alphaproteobacteria; order Puniceispirillales; family UBA1172; genus JAGWAQ01. The sequence continues at coordinate 1,912 of CAYNQW010000212.1, read as the reverse complement.
TCAGGAGTGTCATCAAATTTAGCCCGGAACCGCAACCCTTGGGTCCAAGCAAAAATAGACGCGATTGGGTTGGTGGAAGTGGTTTTGCCTTGTTGATGCTGACGATAGTGACGGGTAACAGTGCCGTGGGCGGCTTCAGCCTCCACCGTTTTGCCGTCTGGAGTCATCAGCACAGAGGTCATCAAGCCGAGTGAGCCAAAACCTTGCGCCACGGTGTCGGACTGAACATCGCCGTCATAATTCTTACAGGCCCAAACAAATTTGCCATTCCATTTCATGGCGCAGGCAACCATGTCATCAATCAAGCGGTGTTCATAGGAAATCCCAGCCGCTTCAAATTTATCCTTGTATTCTGCATCATAGACTTCTTGGAAGATATCCATGAAACGGCCATCATAGACTTTCAAGATGGTGTTCTTGGTGGACAGATAAACAGGCCAACCAAGATCAAGGCCATAATTCATGCAAGCGCGTGCAAAGCCGCGGATCGATTCATCAAGGTTATACATGCCCAAGGCCACACCAGCATCAGGGAAGGTGAAGACGTCATGGGTGACGGGCGCGGAACCATCTTCAGGGGTAAAGGTCATGGTCAATTTGCCCGGGCGGTCAATGATCATATCGGTGGCGCGGTATTGATCGCCAAAAGCATGGCGGCCAATAACAATCGGATCCGTCCAACCCGGCACAAGGCGTGGTACATTTTTACAAATAATCGGCTGACGAAACACTGTTCCGCCCAAAATATTGCGGATGGTGCCGTTTGGCGAACGGTACATTTTTTTGAGGTTAAATTCTTTCACCCGTGCTTCATCAGGGGTGATGGTCGCGCATTTGATGCCAACGCCATATTCTTTAATCGCATTCGCCGCGTCGACCGTGACTTGATCATCGGTTTCATCGCGGTATTCCATGCCTAAGTCATAGTATTTAAGATCAATATCAAGATAGGGATGTATCAATTTATCTTTAATTTTTTGCCAAATGATTCGCGTCATTTCATCGCCGTCGAGTTCAACGACAGGTGTTTTTACACTGATTTTGCTCATGATAAATTCCCCCAAGTAAGAACTATTGGTCTTCTACGCTTTGCCGATGAAAATGGCAAGGGTCAGGCGCTGACTTTTATGGTTATTTGGGAAGCGATTGAAGGCGATCTAAAAAATCGCCAATCCCGTCAAGATCATCAACACTATCGGCAAGGCCAAGTTGCGCCGGGCGAATAAACCCTTTTTCGCTAGAAATATGCCACATCGCCATTAATGGATCCCAAAACCCATCATAATTATAAAGCATGATTGGTTTGTTATGCGATTTCAATTGACGCCATGTGATGATTTCCATGAGTTCTTCCATGGTGCCAAAGCCTCCGGGCAGAACCAGAAAAGCATCGCCTTCTTCATACATGATGGTCTTTCGCTCATGCATGGTTTCGGTGATGGTCAAATCCTTGATGCCTTGATGCGCCACTTCTAGGGTTTCAAGGAAGCGCGGAATAATACCATGGGCGTATCCACCGGCATCTGTGATCCCATCGGCGATAGCCCCCATCAATCCTGTGCGCCCTCCGCCATAGACCAAACCAATGCCGCGCGCGGCCATCATGCCGCCAATTCGATTGACGTTCTGGGCGAGGGCATCATCATGCCCCAGTGATGAACCTGCGAAGATGCAGAGTTTTATCATAATATTTCCTTCTAAATATTTTAATAAAATCACTTTGTGCCTTTTTTATATCAAAAACCAGCGTTAGGTTCATTTGCTGATCTTCAATTCTTACGCTAAGATCAATTTAGACTTTGCTGGGGTATGTCATGAAATTATCTCCATACATGATCATCATCGTTTCTGCTGTTGTGGCGGGATTGGCGTTGTTGCTGTATTTCTATCAAACCTCACCCTCGGCCACGGA
>CAYNQW010000211.1:0-3220 GCA_964399415.1 uncultured Hyphomicrobiales bacterium | reverse complement strand
GTCGCGATAGCGTCAATTAATCATCCCAATTCCATCCGCTCATGATTGCTTTGTTAAAGCCAATTTAGGCTTTTGTTGCGGTTTTTTAACAGGAAATCGGCAATTTAAACGATTGAAATATTGCGATTAATTCTCATTTTCATTCGCAAAGAAAAACCTTGAAATCATTCTAAACAAAGCGCATATAGATAAATAGGACTAAATTAGTCCTTATTATGAATAATTAATAACCGCAGGCTTGAAAACCAAAGCAAATGATTAAATTAAATCGTATGACGGATTATGGAGCGGTGGTGCTAAGCCTATTGGCTTGCCAATATCGTTATGGCAGTGATGCTCATCATTTGTCCGTCACCGACATTGCCAGCAGATCAGGGCTTTCCCATGCCAGCGTGTCAAAGATTTTGAAAATGCTGGCGTCCGAAGAATTGGTTCTTTCTGTGCGTGGCAAAAATGGCGGTTATTGCCTGAATAAAGAGCCAGAAGAGATTTCCGTGGCGGCGATTATTGAAGCCTTGGAAGGGCCGATCGCGTTGACGGCTTGCGTTGAAACATCATCCGATCCTTGCGCCTCAAAGCAAAGTTGCTTTTTGAGCGGGCATTGGGAGCGGGTTAACGGGGTGATTGGTGAAGCCTTGCGCGGTATGACCTTGGCGGATCTGATTGACCCAGAACAATATTTTAAGATTGATGCGGCGCAATCGCGTCAATCCATCACCATGACATCTGATGCCACGAGGTAGAGTTAATGGCAGCGACAGTAGAAACAATTCGTCAGGTTGAAGAAGCCACCGGCAAATACAAATACGGATTTGTCACCGATATCGAGGTTGATAAAGCCCCGAAAGGCCTGAATAAAGATACAATCCGTTTGATTTCGGCCAAGAAAAATGAGCCGGAATGGATGCTTGAACTTCGGCTGAAGGCTTATCGCCATTGGTTGACGATGGATGAACCGGATTGGGCGAAATTGAACTATCCCAAAATTGATTATCAGGACATTCATTATTACGCCGCCCCAAAAAAGGCCAATGGCCCTAAAAGCCTGGATGAAGTTGATCCGGAATTGCTGAAAACCTATGAAAAACTTGGCATTCCACTGAAAGAGCAGGAGATGTTGGCTGGCGTTGCGGTCGATGCGGTGTTTGATTCGGTATCTGTCGCCACCACTTTTCGGGAAAAATTGGCTGAAGTTGGGGTGATCTTTTGCCCGATTTCAGAAGCCATCCAAAACCACCCTGAAATGGTCAAAAAATATCTTGGCTCGATTGTGCCTTATGGCGATAACTATTTCTCCGCGTTGAACGCGGCGGTCTTCACCGATGGATCCTTTGTTTATATTCCCAAGGGCGTGCGATGCCCGATGGAATTATCAACATATTTCCGCATCAATGAAATGAATACCGGCCAATTTGAGCGCACGTTGATTATTGCCGATGACAACAGTTATGTCTCTTACCTCGAAGGTTGCACCGCACCCCAGCGTGATGAAAATCAATTGCACGCCGCGGTGGTGGAATTGGTGGCCATGACCGATGCGGAAATCAAATATTCGACGGTTCAGAACTGGTATCCTGGTGATGAAAATGGCAAGGGCGGTATCTATAACTTTGTCACGAAACGTGGCGCTTGCCGTGGGGATCGCTCTAAAATTTCTTGGACTCAAGTGGAAACAGGATCCGCCATCACCTGGAAATACCCGTCTTGCATCTTGCAAGGCGCCGATTCAATTGGTGAGTTTTATTCCGTCGCCGTGACCAATAACGCTCAGCAGGCGGATACCGGAACAAAGATGATCCATATTGGTCCGCGCACCAAATCAACGATCATCGCAAAAGGGATTGCCGCTGGTAAATCCGACAGTACTTATCGCGGCCTTGTTCGGATGATGCCCGGGGCAGAAAGCGGGCGCAATTTCACCCAATGCGATAGTTTGTTGGTGGGGGATAAATGCGGCGCGCATACCGTGCCATATATCGTTTCGCGCAATCCATCGGCGCGGATTGAACATGAGGCGACAACCTCTCGAATTTCTGAAGACCAGCTGTTCTATTGCCTGCAACGTGGCATGACCGAAGAAGACGCTGTGTCTCTGATTGTAAATGGCTTCTGCAAAGAAGTGATGAAAGAACTTCCTATGGAATTTGCGGTTGAGGCTCAAAAACTCATCGGCATTTCCCTTGAAGGCAGCGTTGGATAAGGACAACACCATGGCTTTACTTGAAATTAAAAATCTTCACGCGTCGATTGGCGATACGGAAATCCTCAAAGGCATTAACCTAACCATTAATAAAGGCGAAGTGCATGCCATTATGGGGCCGAATGGTTCAGGCAAATCGACGCTAAGTTATGTGCTGTCTGGGCGTGATGGTTATGAGGTTACCGGCGGTGACATCTTGCTTGATGGTGAATCAATCCTTGAGTTAGAAGCCGATGAACGCGCCCGAGCTGGGATGTTCTTGGCCTTCCAATACCCTGTGGAATTGCCGGGGGTAGGCGGAATGTCGTTTTTGCGCGGCGCGGTTAATGCTCGCCGTCGTGAGGCCGGTGAAGATGATATCGACAATTTAGATTTTGTGAAAATGGTGCGCGCCAAAGCGGCAAGTTTAGGCATCAAAGATGAGATGTTGAAACGTGCCGTCAATGTTGGTTTTTCAGGTGGTGAAAAGAAACGCTATGAAATTCTGCAAATGGCAATGCTGGAGCCATCTTTGGCCATTTTAGATGAAACCGATTCAGGGCTTGATGTTGATGCTTTGAAAATTGTTTCCGAGGGTGTTAACGCTTTGCGGGGGGACAATATTGGGATGCTGGTGATCACCCATTACCAACGCTTGCTTGATCATATCGTGCCCGATCATGTTCATATTCTAGCGGATGGTCGCATCTTGCAGTCAGGTGATAAGAATTTAGCCTTAGAGGTTGAAAAAACAGGATATTCAGGATTTATTGATGCTGCATAATCAGTTAAAATCTCGCTTGAATGACGGCGCATCCCAGCCGGTTTCCGCCGCCGCCGCTGAACGTTTTATGGCGGGTGGATTTCCCAAGCCAACAGAAGAAGCGTGGCGTTTTACCAATTTGAACGCTTTGAGCAATCGTGATTTCACGCCAATTCCTGATGCGGTTCTGTATAAGGCGTCTGCACTTCCGGAAGGCAAACGTCTGGTGTTCTATAACGGCGTTTTTCAGCCGCATTTATCGACGGAATTGCCTTCTG
>CAYNQW010000210.1:0-3253 GCA_964399415.1 uncultured Hyphomicrobiales bacterium | reverse complement strand
CGGCCAAGCGATTAACAGTCGCTTGCTCTACCGCTGAGCTACCGGGGAACACGGTAGAAATTGTCTTAGACAAGATTTGGCGGGGATGCAACCCTGAAAAGCACATCCATCAAAGATTTTGCTAAATTTTTGCGATGATTGCCGCTAGATTTTTCGCCAAAGATGCGATAGCGGCATTATCAAGACGATCAGTGGTGATCTCACCAATAGTCTTTCCGCCCCTGCGTGACGCGCTTTGACGATAGGCAGGATCATAATGCTCGGTGATCAAAGCGGAAACTAAATCCGACCATTGTTCATGAGCAACAAACTCTCGCCATTGATGGGTCACGTCATGGCCGTGGCGTTTGATCATACCATCAATTAAGCGATCCAAACGTTCTGGTTCTGCAATCACATGAGGGTAATCACGGATCAAAAATTCAACTCGACTTTGAAGCGAGGCGTTGATGGTGATTCTTGGGGATTGTTGCATCATTTGCCATAAGCCTTTGGGGATTTGGCAAGCCCCGATGCGACTGCTTTCGGCTTCTATTAAAACAGGTTTTGCGAGGTCAAATTGCGCCAATTGTTCATAAACAAGGCTGTCGAACATCCGTTGACTGGGTTGATCTTGATCTGGTTCAAACCCAAGCAATGACCCGCGATGAACGGCTAACCCTTCTAGATCAAGGCATTGGATTCCCTGTTGTCTTGCGGCGTTAAGAATATGCGTTTTTGCTGAACCTGTTGGCCCTTGAATTAAGACTGGCTTAATACGGCGCGCCAATGAATCTAAGTGATCTAAAATATGCCCTCTATAGGTTTTATAGCCTCCTTCAAGAACGCTTACGACCCATCCTGTTTCGGCCATCACCCGCGCCAGTGATCCTGACCGTTGACCGCCTCGCCAGCAATAGACAAGCGGTGACCACGAAGGCGGCTTATCCGATAAAAACCCTTCAAGAAAATCAGCAATATTACGTGAAATGAGCGTCGCCCCAAGGCGGCGTCCTTGGAAAGTGTTTTGCTTGTGTAAAGTGCCAACCGTTATTCTTTCTTCGTTGCTCAGCACAGGCAAATTGATCGCCCCGGGGATATGATCATCGGCAAATTCATCGGGGGTTCGCACGTCAATGATCGCATCAAAATCACCATGCCAATGGGGGGAGCGTTTGATCGGCGCAACCATGATTAATACGCCCTTATTTCAGCCCGGCCATCTTTGACCACATGACCGATAATAGCCGCATTTACTCCAGCCGCTTTAAGATTGTTAAGGCATTGATTTGCTTTGGATTGAGGGAGAATGGCCAGCAAACCGCCCCCTGTTTGCGGGTCGTATAAAATCCCATCATCGTCACGCTTGGTTATCACGGGGGCGGCCAAACGGTTGGCGTGATGCAATGACGATGCGTTATGATCCGCTAATAATTCAAGGGCAGGGCTTAGCACGGGCAGATCGTCTAATGGAATGGTTATCGAATTTGTCCCATCGCCGATAGAGGCCATTAACGATAACCCATGGCGGGCAAGTCCAAATCCCGTGACGTCCGTCATTGGCAACGATCCATATTGACTAAAGATTGAGGCCGCGATGCCGTTGGATTGCGTCATGACATCAATCACCTGTTGACGCACATGACCAGTGGCCAAAGGATGACCTTGTTGATGCGCCGCCAAAATCACCCCAACTCCCAGAGGCTTAGTTAAGATAACAGCATCGCCATCTTTTGGGATGTACAGGGTGTTTTTTTCGGGCAAGACCCCGGTGACGGCGAAGCCAACCTGCATGGCATTTCCTTCAGACGTATGCCCTCCAGCAAGCGCGGCGTCATGTTCATGAAAAGCAAGCATCGCTCCCGCCAGCAATTGCGTAATGTCTTGACGTTGAAGGCTTGAAAACGCATGGGGCAGGGTTAAAATCGCAAGCGCAGAAAGCGGCTTGGCGTTGCTGGCAAAAAGATCACTCATGGCGTGGAGCGCGGCAATCCGCCCTAAAATAAAAGGATCATCCACCAAGGCTGAGATTGCATCCACCGATTGAACCAATTTTCCCGGGGGCGGCGTGAATATCGCGCTATCCGTTGTAATGTTGATGGAGGTTTTTGGAATATGTCCTTGATCTTGCAGATAATCTTGCGCCGCGTTGATGGCGGCTTCGAGATCGGAAAATCCAGTTTTTGCACCGCATCCCAAGCACCGCATCGCCGCTAATGCCGCGTCACCATCATGGCCTTCCACGGCCATTTGTTTGGCGAGCGCCGATGGTGTTGGCAAAGGCATTTCGGGCAGGGCGGTAAATTTTTCAATAAATCGACGGTCGATCCATTCTTTGAGATGCCAAAGCCATCGGGAAGGGGGAAGGATGATATTGCCTCTAATCGCCATCGCTTTTCGATCGCCAATACCGACCAAAGCCAAATAATGACGTTGCGGTTGCCAATACTCTAACCGTCCGCCCAATAAGGCTTTGCGAAGATTGCCTGTTAAAATTGCCCCCGCACGAACCGCAAAGACGCCGGCTTTGGGTCTTGGTGATGACAGAACTGACGCGATATCCCCTGCGGCAAAAACATCATCGTGACTCACTGATTGTAGGCTTGGCGATACCGCGATGAAACCACGATCATCCAAGGTCAGCCCGCTTTCGGCAAGAAAACGGGCAGGGCGTCCTGCTGTCACAACAAGCGTGTGATCAACGTCGATGCTATCACCATTATCAAGACAGAGATGATGCAGATGGATAGATTGAACCCCATGCCCGCATAAAACAGCAATGCCTTTCTTGTTTAAGGCCGTCATCAACATATCTGCCGCTTTTTTGGGAAATTCAACCATGATCCGTGAGCCACGTTGGATCACGATAAAGCGCAGGTCACGCTTTTCACGTTCGACCAAGCGATGGTGCAGTGAAAAGGCCATTTCCACGCCTGCCGCCCCAGCCCCAATAATCGCAATGGTTTTGGTTTGCTTTGATGGGGATGGATCAGGAGCCAGCACAGGCTTCAAATTTTCCAGCAATCTCGAAATTGGTTTGACAGGAATTGCAAATTCACTAGCGCCGTTGATGGAGGTTAAATCGGGTGATGACCCAATGTTGATCGACAGCAGGTCATAGCTAAATTCAGGGCGACCTTTGATGGTCAGTTTCTTGCGGTTGGCATCAAGTGCAGTCACCTCGCCATGAATAAACCGCGCCCCTGCCAATCGCGCAAGGTGGCTCAGGTCAATGGTGATTTCATGGTCTTCGTAAAGCCCTTCGACATATCCC
>CAYNQW010000209.1:0-3306 GCA_964399415.1 uncultured Hyphomicrobiales bacterium | reverse complement strand
ACAGCCCGAAAGGCAAGCGTGTTGAAGTTCGTTTCCCTGATGCGACCGCCAACCCTTATCTGGCCTTCTCAGCAATGCTGATGGCTGGCCTTGATGGTATTCGCAACAAGATCCATCCTGGTGAAGCCATGGATAAAGACCTTTATGATCTGCCAGCCGAAGAGTTGAAAGATATTCCAACGGTTTGCGGTTCACTGCGCGATGCTTTGGCCGCACTCGATGCTGATCGTGAATACTTGACCCAAGGTGATGTTTTCACCAACGATCAAATCGACGCCTACATTGAATTGAAAATGGAAGAAGTGGTCAAATTTGAACACACTCCACATCCCGTTGAATTTGCGATGTATTATTCCAGCTAATACTGGAAATCAAATCCAAGAAAAGGCAGCCTTTGGGCTGCCTTTTTTCTTTCGCCTCTTTCTACAATTTATAGGGTCTTGGCTTGCACTTACCGCAAGATCATGTAGAAATGAGCAAAATTTCTTGTTAAATTGCGTATCCAATCATCACTCGGGGTTTTCATGGCTGATTTGTTCAACACTGCCGCTAGCACAGATTATAACGCGGCGGAAATTGAAGTGCTGGAAGGTCTTGAACCTGTTCGCCGGCGTCCGGGTATGTATATTGGCGGCACTGATGATCGCGCCCTGCATCATATGGCCGCTGAGATCATCGACAATTCCATGGACGAAACGGTTGCCGGTTTTGCCTCGCGGATCAGCGTTAGCCTCAATGAAGATGGCAGTTTAACCGTCGGCGATAATGGCCGCGGCATCCCCACCGATCCGCACCCTAAATTCCCTGGAAAATCCGCCCTTGAAGTCATCATGACAACGCTTCATGCTGGCGGCAAATTTGAAGGCAAGGCATATTCCACTTCAGGGGGATTGCACGGCGTGGGCGCGTCCGTGGTGAACGCATTATCAGTCGATATGACGGTGGAAGTCGCGCGCAACAAAACCTTGTATAAACAAACATTCTCTCGCGGCATCCCAACCAGCAGCTTGATCGAAGTTGGCCCTGCCCCCAACCGCCGAGGAACAGACGTCACCTTTATGCCCGATGGCGAGATTTTTGGAGCTAATTGGGCTTTTCGTCCTCAAATCCTCTATAAAATGATGCGCTCCAAGGCTTATCTGTTTGCTGGGGTTGAAATTCGTTGGTCATGCCATGAAAAATGGCTTCAGGATGGCCGTGAAGTGCCACAAGAAGAAGTGATCAAATACCCCGGTGGTTTGGCGGATTTTTTAATTGATACCACGAAAGACAAATCCATCTTGATCTCATCACCCTTTGCCGATCAGGTGGAAATTAATGGCGAAAAAGTAGAATTTGCCATCACTTGGTTTGGCCCCGGTGAAGATGGTTTCACCCAATCCTATTGCAACACCGTGCCAACGCCAGATGGCGGCACCCATGAAACCGGCTTAAGGCAATCGCTGGTGCGTGGTATGCGGAATTACGGTGAGATTGCGGGCAATAAAAAAGCCGCTGACCTGACCATGGATGATGTCATGGCGGGCACGGGCGCCGTGCTTAGCGTTTTTGTTCGTGAGCCGCATTTCCAAGGGCAAACAAAAGATCGACTGGTCAGCCAAGACGCCACAAAATTGGTGGAAACTGGATTGCGTGATCGTTTTGAAACTTGGCTTTCAGCCGATAAAGAACGGGCTGGCTTTCTGTTGGACGCTGCGATTGACCGGATGGAAGAACGCAAACGCCGCAAGCGCGACAAAGATGTGGCGCGGAAAACCGCAACACGCAAACTGCGCTTGCCCGGCAAATTAGCCGATTGCTCTTCTTCTGATGGTGATGAAACGGAATTATTTTTGGTCGAAGGTGACAGCGCTGGCGGTTCCGCCAAACAAGCCCGTGATCGCAAGACCCAAGCGGTGCTTCCTCTGCGCGGCAAAATCCTTAATGTTGCCTCAGCTTCTGATGATAAATTGGCACAAAACCAAGAACTGTCTGATCTATCCTTGGCCTTGGGGGTCAGGCCGGGCAAGCATTTTAACATTGATGATTTGCGATATGGTCGCGTCATCATCATGACCGATGCTGATGTCGATGGCGCGCATATCGCCGCTTTGCTGATGACCTATTTTTATCAGCAAATGCCGGCCCTGATTGAACAAGGCCGGTTGTTTATCGCTCAGCCTCCTCTTTATCGCTTGGCGCAAGGCGGGCAAGTTGCTTACGCCCTTGATGATGAGCATAAAGATCATATCATCAAAAATGAACTAACAGGTCGCGGCAAAATTGAAATCAGCCGCTTCAAGGGTCTTGGTGAAATGCCGCCGGCTCAATTAAAAGAAACCACCATGTCACGAGCCTCACGGCGATTGCTAGAGGTGCATCTGCCAAAACGCGATAGTGAAGGCGCTGATGATCGGCGGCAAGTGGATGGACTGGTCAACACGCTGATGGGGCGCAAGCCTGAATTGCGGTTTAATTATATCCGCGATCACGCCAGTGATGTCTTGACCGAACTGGACATTTAACCCGCCGTTAACCCATCAGCCATCAAGAGCGCTGATAAATTCAACCAACGTTTTGGTCACGGCGTCTGGATTTTCAAGCGGCGGCAAATGCCCGGCATTGGCAATTTCAACATATTGACTGCGCGGCGCCGCCTCTGCCATGGCACGCGCCATTGCAGGTGGGGTTAAAGCATCGTCCTCACCAACGACAAAAAGCGATGGTTTATCGAAACGGCGAAGACTCTCAAATTGATCCTGCCGCCCCATGATCGCGGTTTGTTGAAGCACAAAGTGATCACGCCCCACCGCTTCTGCCATCGCCATGATGGGCGCGGTGATGGTTTCATCGTCTAAATTTTTAGAAGCGATCAAATTCGGCAGCAAGGTTCGGGTCACGCCTTTGAATTTCCCCAAATTGCTCATTTTGATGAAGGCTTGACGTTGTTCTTTTTTCTCTGGGCTATCCGCTTCGGCGTTGCTATCCATCACCACAAGCCCAGACAGGCGATCCGGCGCAAGACGGGCGATTTCTAAAGCGACATATCCGCCCATGGACAAGCCAATCGGCACAATCATCCCCGTTGTTTCATCCAGCACTTCTTCCGCCATTAACGTGATTGAATTCATCCCAAGCGTGTTGGCGTGATGGATGGGATGCAACGCCGCCAAATGATTTTCTTGGGCTGAATACAATTCTTTGGTGAGCAGAAGACCAGGGATTAGGGCAAGTGTTGTCATGATGAGTCGCAAAAGAAAGACGAAGATTGATTTAATGTGCCATTTTGGTTGACGCCTCGCCAGCAATTTTGTAGATACTTGCTCA
>CAYNQW010000208.1:0-3343 GCA_964399415.1 uncultured Hyphomicrobiales bacterium | reverse complement strand
TTTTTCTCGATATCTGCGCTGGCTTGCCTTTTCTCATGGCTGTTAAACCATCCGACCGCGACGAGATGTCGGCGGTGTATTCCAGTTTTCGTGATGTCTCAGCGATTGTTACGCCGGGGGCATCGGCTGTTGTTTTATTGATTGCGCCTTTATCAACCGTGTTTGCTTTTGGCGGCAGTTTGCTGCTGTTGTCTTGGGGAATTGCCGGAAAATTAAACCGCCGTCTTGGGGATGTGCGATCAAAAACACCGGTGCTAAAAGCCGGTTAATGCGGGGTTTTGAAAATAAGCCCAATACCCTAAAGGCCAAAACTGTTAGCTATGCTCTAACGCTAGAGTGCGATATTCTACGCCTTAGCCAGTCCTTTGCTTGACCGCATCTCTATTTTTCAAGGAACGATTTTCATGCCTTCATCTCTTCCTCAACAGGCGCAGGTTGTCATCATCGGCGGCGGCATCCATGGCTGTTCAGTGGCGTATCACTTGGCTAAAAACGGCTGGAAAGATGTGGTGCTCCTTGAACGCAAACGCCTGACCAGCGGAACAACATGGCACGCCGCGGGCTTGGTTGGCCAGTTGCAGGGCAGCCACGCCACAACCGCTTTCGCCAGTTATGGGGTTGAGTTGCTGCAAGAAATCGAAGCGGAAACCGGCCAAAACCCAGGTTTTAGGCAAAACGGGTCTATTTCCATCGCGTTGAATGATGACCGCATGGCGGAGCTTCGGCGCAAGGCTGATTTTGCAAAATTGTTCGGTGTTGAAGCGTCTTATATCTCCACCCCAGAAATCATTGAACGTTGGCCATTGATGAATGCTGATGGAGTCTTGGGCGGCATCCATATGCCCAGCGATGGATCCGCAAACCCCACTGATCTGACGCAAGCCTTGGCCAAAGGGGCGCGGATGAATGGTGTTTCAATTTACGAGAACACCAAGGTCGAAGCGGTGTTGACTGCTGGCGGGAAGGTGATTGGCGTTGAAACGGATCAGGGTAAGATCAGCGCGGAATTCGTTGTCAATTGCGGCGGGATGTGGGCGCGCGAGATTGGACAGCGCAATCATGTGGGCGTGCCGTTGCACGCGTGTGAACATTATTATCTTGTGACCGAACCGATGGATAATCTGCCTGCTGATTTACCGGTCTTGCGGTCTTATTGCGACGGCACCTATTGGAAAGAAGACGCCGGCAAATTGCTTTTTGGTTTTGCTCATTTCAACGCAAAGCCTTGGGCTTGCGATGGCATTTCTGAACATTTTGAATTTGATAGCCTGCCTTTTGTCGAAGATGATGTCATGGAAGTGCTTGAACTTGCCATGGATCGTGTCCCCATCCTCAAAGAGACGGGCATTCGCACCTTCTTCAATGGGCCGGAAAGTTACTCCCATGATGGGCGATTCACCCTTGGAGAAGCCCCCAACCTCAAAGGCTATTTTGTTCTCGCCGGGGTAAATTCAACCGGCATTCAATCTGGGTCAGGCGCTGGAAAAGCGCTGGCGGATTGGATTATGGCCGGGCATCCAACGATGGATTTATCGGAAATGGATCCAGCACGGATTGAAGATTTTCAGGCCAGAGACCCTTATCTTCAAGAACGATGCCCTGAAACCCTTGTGTTGACCTACGCCATGCATTGGCCGGGGCGACAGCGTGAAACCGCCCGCGGTCTTCGGCGCACGCCGTTCTATCATGCCTTGAAGAATCACGGCGCGGTCTATGGAGAAGTCCAAGGTTGGGAACGTCCGATGTGGTTTGCCCCCAATGGCGTAGACCCGAAGCACGACTATTCTTTCGGTCGTCCAAATTGGTTTGAATATGCTCAAGCCGAGCAGAAAGCCGCCCGCGAGGCGGTGGCGATGATCGACTATTCCATGCTGGGCAAACTGATGGTCGAAGGCCGTGATGCTGAAGATTTTCTGCAGCGGCTCTGCACCAATGATATGGCAATGCCCATCGGTGGGGTGACCTATAGCCTGATGCTGAATGAGCGTGGCGGCATTGAAAGTGATGTGACCATCGCTCGTCATAGTGAGACCAGTTTCATGGTGATGAGCGCGATCTCGCATACCCGGCGTGACCGTGATCATCTCGAGCGGCATCGCTTGGATGATGAAGATGTGCGGTTGCGTGACGTGACCGCCGGTTACGCTGTCCTTGCCGTTTCAGGGCCAAAATCCCGCGATCTGCTCAACGCTGTTGCAAGAATAGATTTATCAGATGCAGGTTTTCCCGCCTATAGCCTGCAGCATTTTTACATCGGCCACGCGCCGGTCTTTGCCCAGCGTTTGTCCTATACCGGGGAAATGGGGTGGGAGATTTTCATCACGCCCGACTTTGCTGAATATGTGTTTGAACTCTTGTTTGAGGCAGGCGCGTCTTTTGATCTGCGGCTCATGGGCGGCGATGCCCTCAATGGCTTGCGGATTGAAAAAGGATTTGTCCATTGGGGGGCTGATATGGCTTATACCGAAGCGCCGCATCAATTGGGGCTTGGGTTTGTCTGCAAGCCCAATAAAGCGATCCCCTTTCTTGGGCGCGAGGCTTATCTGGCGCGACAGGCAGAAGGAAAAGGCCCGTTTCTGTGTTCGATCAAACTGACGGAATCAGACGCCATGTTGCACCATAATGAACCGGTGCTGCGCGATGATAAAATTGTTGGTTTTATCACCAGCGGTGCGTTTTGTTATGGGCAAGGGGCGGCAACGGGCCTGTGCCTAATTTCACCGCCTGATGGCACGAATGGTATTTCGCAAATTGAAGATGGGGCTTATTCGGTGCTGGTCGAAGGCCGTTCAGTGCCCGCCATCCTCAAGCGCAAACCCTTTGGCTGATCGTGATTAAATGCCTCTGTTGAACCGTATTCCATTGCCCGTTTTACGCCGTGATATTCAAAAACTTATCATCACGTTTTCGATAGCGGCGTTGACCGGATGGATGCTCCTTGTTCTGAATTTCCCGGCGCCGTTTTTGATGGGCAGTGTCTTTGGTGTTTGGGTTATCGGCGGAATTGTGAAACCATTGACCCCTTATCTTGGGGTGGCGCGGTGGTTTCATATCCCCGTGGTTTTAAGTTTAGGGGTTTTTATTGGCAGTTTTTTTCGAGGGGATCTGATCGGCAGAACCATCGCTTACACCCCAACCGTGTTAGCCATGATTTCGGTGACGATTGTCGTTACCATCATTGGGTTTTTCTTCCTGACCCGAGTTCGTAAATATGATCCTGTCATGGCTATTTTATGCGCCATCCCGGGAGGGCAGGCTGAAGCAATCGTCATGGCGCGCGAGTTGGTGGAAAAAGATTATGTGGTGGCTTTATTCCATTTGATGCGCGTGGCCTTTGTTTTCA
>CAYNQW010000207.1:0-3350 GCA_964399415.1 uncultured Hyphomicrobiales bacterium | reverse complement strand
GCCCCTGGGCACCACTTCCCCAAGATATCTCAGGTTAAACCACTGGTTTCTAAAGATGTATCTTCATGCCAATCGTAGGAAGCCACTGTATCAGACACCAAAGTGCACACTGCCTGAAGCTTGAAGGGAAGACTTATTACTTCTCGCTGACCTTTAAGTTCAATGATTTGGTCCTTGCGCGAGGCTGTGAACGGTTAGCTCTATGTTTCGACTGTCAAGCTAAGATAGTCGGCAAGGATGTTACATGTCAGTGGCAGTTCAAATCGAAATAACCATTGTCCTGATCCGGCCGCACCGACCAATTGTGCGCGGCGATATGATAACTTGTCGTTTACGGGGGGGGTGATAATAAGCAATAGATAATCAGACCATCGGTTGTTGCTCCTTGGATAGTGCCAGAGGATCACCGCAGGCCTTGATTGCACTTGGAAAAAAGGACGGTAGGCGCGCGGCCTTATTTTCTATCCAATGCCGCAGATTAGCCTGCGCTCATTCATTGGGACGGAAGTGGCGACGTGACCCCTGCTGACATTGGGCCCTGCCCATAAGGTGTAACAAGAAAGGCTAATTCCATGCTCGACGGTTTCAGCGCAGAAATACTGGCAAGGTTCCAATTTGCCTTCACAGTGTCCTTCCACATCATCTTCCCATCCTTCTCCATTGGGCTTGCGAGTTATCTCGCGGTCCTTAACGGGCTTTGGATGCGGACACGGGATGAGACCTATCTCACTCTCTTTAACTACTGGAAGAAAATCTTTGCTGTGGCCTTCGGCATGGGGGTCGTTTCGGGTATTGTGATGTCCTACCAATTTGGCACCAACTGGTCGGTCTTTTCCGACAAAGCGGGGCCGGTTGTAGGACCACTCATGGCCTATGAGGTGCTTTCTGCCTTTTTCCTTGAGGCTGGGTTCCTTGGCATCATGCTGTTTGGCCGTGAACGGGTCGGTGAAAAGCTGCACATGTTTGCAACAGCAATGGTGGCCTTCGGCACGCTTATGTCCGCCACATGGATCCTGTCTGTGAATTCGTGGATGCAGACCCCGGCAGGCTATTTCACCAACGAAGTGGGCCAGTTCGTGCCAGAGGATTGGTGGCAGATCGTCTTCAATCCATCCTTCCCGTACCGACTTGCGCATATGGTCCTCGCTGCTTTTCTGACTACAGCACTGGTGGTTGGCGCGGTTGGCGCGTTGCACCTGTTCCGGGACAAGGCGGACAAAGAAGCACGTCGCATGTTCTCGATGGCCATGTGGATGGTGGTGATTGTTACCCCGATCCAGATATTCGCAGGGCATGAGCATGGTTTGAACACGCTTGAACATCAGCCCGTAAAGATCATGGCTATGGAAGGCCATTATGAGAGCCACCCCAAGGGCTGGGCACCGCTCTACCTTTTCGGCATTCCCAATGACGAAGAGCAGCGGCTGGATTATGCCATCGGCATTCCTGGCCTTGGCAATATCATCTTTGAAAAGCCTTTGGATAAGGCTGTGATGGGCCTCGATACGATCCCAGATGACGAGCAACCTCCGGTTGGCATCGTCTTCTGGTCTTTCCGTGTCATGGTAGGGCTCGGTATGCTTATGCTCGGTCTCGGGTTCTGGTCCGCTTGGGAGCGCTGGCGGGGGCATCTCTACGATGCGCCATGGTTGTCCCGTGCCTGTATCGCCATGGGCCCGTCCGGTTTCATCGCGGTGCTCGCAGGCTGGATCACGACTGAGGTAGGACGTCAGCCTTACACCGTTTACGGCCTCTTGCGCACCTCCGACAGTCTGGCACCTGTTGACCCTCCCGCAGTGGCTGCTTCCCTCATTGCCTTCATTGTCGTCTATTTCGCAGTGTTCGGCGCAGGCACGTTCTATCTGCTACGCATGATGAACAAACGCGCGGCAACGCCGAAGCTGGGCCTGCGCGATGGTCCGATTCGCACGGCTAGGATCACCTCTGCCGCGCAGATAAACCCAGATTTCATTCCCGGCGAATAAGGAGACAGGGGTATGGTATTTGATCTCGCATTCATCTGGGCCGGTCTCATTGCCTTCGCCGTCCTGACCTACGTCGTCCTCGATGGGTTTGACCTTGGCATCGGCATCCTGTTCCCCTTCGGCAAGTCAGAGGCAGACCGGGATTTGATGATGAACTCCGTTGCCCCTGTTTGGGATGGTAATGAGACATGGCTGGTTTTGGGCGGCGGTGGTCTCTTTGCTGTATTCCCGCTGGCTTATGCAATCGTCATGCCGGCGCTTTACATGCCCATCACCCTCATGCTGTTGGCGCTGGTGTTTCGAGGTGTGTCTTTTGAATATCGCTGGCGGACCGCGAAAAAGGGGCTATGGGACATGGCTTTTTTTGGCGGGTCTTTCGTCGCGGCACTTTGTCAAGGCATCGCGCTTGGGGCGCTAGTGCAAGGCATCGAAATTGAGGGCCGGGCCTATGCGGGCGGCTGGTTCGACTGGCTGACGCCGTTTTCTGTTCTGACCGGCTTTTCCGTAGTTGCCGGGTACGCTCTGCTTGGGGCTACGTGGCTAGTCCTGAAGGCTACGGGTGATCTGCAAGTTCAGATGCGCGGCTATGCCTGGTGGCTGGGGGGCGCGACGCTTGGCGCAATCGGCATTGTGAGCATCTTCACCCCATTCCAAGATCCAATCTATTTCGAGCGGTGGTTTGATTTGCCTGGAAGCCTGTGGACGATGATTGTCCCCGTTTTGATGGTCGCTCTGACGTGGACGTTCTTCACCGGGCTTAATGACCAAAGCGACCTGCGCCCATTCTTGTCGGCGCTCGGCTTCTTTGTTGTTAGTTTCGTCGGCATCGGGATTAGCTTCTATCCGATGATGGTGCCACCTTCGCTCACCATCTGGGAAGCCGCCGCCCCCGACAGCAGCCTTGCATTTGCCTTTATTGGCGCAGTCATCCTGATCCCGATCATTCTGTCCTACACCGCTTATGCCTATTGGGTTTTCCGAGGCAAGATGGAACCAAGCGATGGGTATCACTAATGACCAAGCCTGGCCTCTTCTGCCGTCTCCTATGGTTTTTGGGTCTTTGGGTGGGGAGCGTATTGTTCTTGGGGGCAATCGCATATGTCATCAGACTAGCAATTCTTTGACCTAGTTCCGCCTAAGCGACCTTGTAGCCCTATAATGAAGTGAGTTGGGATGCGAATTGCCGTCCCTATGCGCGGAAATATCCCTGGAGCTCAACTTTTCAACTTTCTTTACAATGCTGGCAGCTCCTTAGCGGTATCTCCTTGCTAGAATAACATTCTTTGAATGTTATTTTTAGCTAAGCCGCTGGTCCTTCAACCAAATCCAACGTTGTTACTCGGCGCAATTCACGACGATATTTTG
>CAYNQW010000206.1:0-3365 GCA_964399415.1 uncultured Hyphomicrobiales bacterium | reverse complement strand
TGTTGGCGGTGATCCCCGGCGGGTCTTCAACCCCATTGATGCCGAAACAAGTTTGCGATGATATGTTGATGGATTTCGATAGCCTCCGCAACGCCGGAACGGGTCTTGGCACGGCTGGAATTATCGTGATGGATAAATCCACCGATATTGTTCAGGCAATTGCTCGAATTTCCTATTTCTATAAGCATGAATCTTGTGGCCAATGCACACCATGTCGTGAAGGCACGGGATGGATGTATCGCATGATGGATCGTCTGGTGCGTGGTGATGCTGAAATTGATGAAATTGACGTGTTGTTTGATGTGACCAAACAGGTTGAAGGCCATACGATTTGCGCGCTTGGTGATGCTGCCGCATGGCCAATCCAAGGGTTGATTAAACATTTCCGTCCAGAACTTGAACAACGCATCGCAGCGCGTAAAGCCGCTGCCGTGGCGGAGTAGGGGGTAAGCATGATCACCTTAACCGTTGATGGTGTTGAAGTCGAAGTCGAAGACGGTGCCACCGTCTTGCAAGCCTGTGAAGCGGCGGGCAAAGAAGTGCCGCGTTTCTGTTATCACGAGCGCCTGTCGATTGCGGGCAACTGCCGGATGTGTTTGGTCGAAATGGAACGTTCGCCCAAGCCGATTGCATCCTGCGCGATGCCCGCGGGCAATGGCATGGTGATCAAGACCGATACCCCCATGGTCAAGAAAGCCCGTGAAGGCGTGATGGAATTCATGCTCATCAACCATCCGCTGGATTGTCCGATTTGTGATCAGGGTGGCGAATGTGATCTCCAAGATCAGGCCATGGGATATGGCGGCGATTCCAGCCGTTATCTTGAGCCTAAGCGTGCGGTTGAAAACAAGAATATGGGCCCTTTGATTTCCACGATCATGACGCGTTGTATCCATTGCACACGCTGTGTTCGGTTTTCCACTGAAGTCGCGGGCGTCAATGATATGGGCGCGATTGGCCGTGGTGAGAATATGGAAATCACCACCTATCTGGAAAAGGCATTGGCGTCTGAATTATCAGGGAATGTCGTTGATCTTTGCCCGGTCGGTGCTTTGACCAGCCGTCCATACGCCTTTACCGCACGGTCATGGGAATTGAGTCACACCGAAACGGTTGATGCCATGGATGCGGTGGGTTCAGCTATTCGGATCGATACGCGCGGCAATGAAGTGATGCGGGTGCTCCCTCGGGTCAATGATGATGTGAACGAAGAATGGATTTCCGATAAAACACGTCACGCCATTGACGGCTTGAAGCGGCAACGCATAGACCGCCCTTATTTACGTCAGCGCAATGGTCGACTCGCGGAAACGTCATGGGAAGACGCATTTAAGGCCATCCAAACAAAGTTCAAAAAAGCCAAGCCTGAAAAGATTGGCGCGATCATGGGCGATCAATGCGATGCGGAAAGTATGTTCGCGCTCAAGACATTGATGGAAAACCTTGGCAGTGGGAATATTGATTGCCGTCAAGATGGTTCTGTTCTCGGCGGCAAAGGTCGCGCAGGCTATGTCTTTAACAGTGGCTTTAATGGTCTTGAAGACACTGATTACGTGCTGTTAATCGGTACAAATCCTCGCCATGAAGCGGCTGTAGTCAACGCGCGGTTGCGCCGCCGTTGGCTCAATGATGGGCTTGAAGTGGCGCGGCTGGGTGCACCGGTTGATTTGACCTATCCTGTTAAGGAATTGGGCGAAGACCCGTCAATCCTCACCGCAATGGATAGCGGCAAGTCACCGATTGTCAGCAAATTGAAAAAAGCCAAAAAGCCTATGATCATCTTAGGACAAGGCGCGCTTAACCGGAAAGACAGCACGGCCATCCTTGGTGCGGTATCCAGAATCGCACAAGAAACCGGTGTTGTTTCAAAGGATTGGAACGGCTTTAACGTCTTGCATACCGCAGCGGCACGCGTCGCCGGGCTTGATATGGGCGCTATTCCATCACGAGGTGGGATGGACACTGCCGCTATGCTAAAAGCGGCGAAGGCAGGCGGTCTCGATGTGCTTTATCTGCTTGGCGCGGATGAATGCGACTTGTCGGGTATCAGTTCTAAAACCTTTGTGATTTATCAAGGCAGTCATGGTGATGCGGGGGCTCGCGTTGCTGATGTGGTTCTGCCCGGGGCGGCATGGTGTGAAAAGCCAGCGATCTTCACCAATAGCGAAGGACGCGTTCAATATGCAAATCGCGCCTCATTCCCGCCTGGGGATGCGCGAGAAGATTGGTCGATTATTCGCGCGTTATCGGCGGTGCTTGATGTCACGCTTGGTTTTGATAGCCATGATCAATTGCGATCATCTTTGATCGCGGCCAACCCTATTTTTGGTCAGCCGGATGTTTTGGTGGAAAACAAATTTACCGCTCAAGGCGGCAAAGGCAAAATCTCAACCGCTTCGCTTGATTATGCGATCGGGGAAGGCACCAAGACGAGTTTTTACATGACCTGCCCCATCAG
This sequence comes from uncultured Hyphomicrobiales bacterium, assembly GCA_964399415.1. Lineage (GTDB taxonomy): Bacteria > Pseudomonadota > Alphaproteobacteria > Puniceispirillales > UBA1172 > JAGWAQ01. Next base: position 907 of record CAYNQW010000206.1, on the reverse strand, counting down.
CCGGTCGTCGGTAACGATGGCGGAATGCATAGAAGCCTTTGAAATGGATGGATTGAAAGGGGCCGCAGAATAATGGACACCATCATGGCCATCCTAATGTCACCCATGGTGATTGATCTGTTGTGGATCACGGCGCAAATCTTTGCGGTGATCGGTCCTCTATTGATTGCTGTTGCTTACTTGACCTTGGCTGAACGTCGGGTGATTGGGCTTATGCAATTGCGGAAAGGCCCGAATGTTGTGGGGCCTTTTGGCTTATTTCAGCCCTTTGCTGATGCGCTGAAACTGCTGTCGAAAGAAACTATTCTTCCATCAGGCGCATCGAAAACAGTATTCGTGATTGCCCCGATGCTGACCTTTATCTTGTCGCTTGTGGCCTGGGCGGTGATCCCTTTTGGCGAAGGCTTGGTGATCGCCGATGTCAATGTCGGCATCTTATACCTGTTTGCCATTTCATCGTTAGGGGTTTATGGGGTCATCATGGCGGGGTGGTCTTCGAACTCGAAATACCCGTTCTTGGGCGCCATGCGGTCTGCCGCGCAAATGATTTCATATGAAGTGTCGCTTGGTCTGGTGATCATCACCGTGATTATGGCGGCTGGGTCGTTGAACTTATCCGATATCGTCGAAGCCCAGCGGGATATGTGGTTCTTCATTCCGCTGTTTCCGATGTTCATCATCTTCTTCATTTCCACGCTGGCTGAAACAAACCGCGCGCCGTTTGATTTGCCAGAAGGCGAATCCGAATTGGTGGCAGGTTATTTTGTTGAATATTCATCCATGTCCTTTGCGCTGTTCTTCCTTGGGGAATACGCCAATATGATTTTGATGTCAGGGATGAGCGTGACCTTATTCTTGGGCGGATGGTTGCCGCCATTTGATATCGCGCCGTTCAATTGGATTCCAG
>CAYNQW010000205.1:0-3381 GCA_964399415.1 uncultured Hyphomicrobiales bacterium | reverse complement strand
GGGCCGGGGTCTTATCGCCGTTATGGCACCACCATGGATGACGCGGCGGGTGAGGCTTTTGACAAATCGGCAAAAATCTTAGGCCTTGACCTTCCCGGGGGGCCAAAACTCGAAGCCCTCGCCAAAGATGGCAATCCTAAAGCCTATGATTTGCCGCGTCCTTTGATGCATAAACCGGGATGCCATTTTTCTTTTTCAGGGTTAAAAACCGCTGTGCTAACCACCTATCAGCAGGCCATCGCCCCCCATGGTGATGACCCTCAGCAAAAAGCAGATTTGGCGGCGTCTTTGCAAGTGGCGGTGGCGGAAAGCCTTGTGTCACGAAGCCGAAACGCTTTGCGTCAATTCAAATCAGATTATCCTGATATGACGTCGCCGGCTTTTGTAGTGGCGGGCGGGGTTGCGGCCAATCGCTTGATCCGTCAGAATTTAGAAGATTTGGCGGCGAGAGAAGGTTTTCTGTTCAACGCCCCTCCCATAGGGCTTTGCACCGATAACGCGGTGATGATCGCTTGGGCGGCGGCGGAACGCATGGCGGCAGGTCTTCCCTCCGATGATCTGGATTTTGCGCCGCGCCCACGTTGGCCGCTTGACCCTGACGCCAGCCCGCCCCCCGGTCGCGGCGTTCGCCGCTAAAGGATTGCCCCTTTTGGGCTGGTTTCGTGTAAAGTGAAGTGAGACGAATAAGGAAAGACAAAACCATGGCAACAGCCCATTCCCCCCATGACACCAAAACCATCGCTGTGATTGGCGGCGGGGCTTGGGGCAGCGCGATTGCTTCATCACTTGCCAAAGCAGGGCATATCACGACAGTGCTGACGCGCCGTGATGATCTTGCCCAAGCCTTGATGGCGGGGCGATCGCCTGCCTTGGGGGATTTGTCGATAATGCCGCCCAGCCTTGCGTCAACCGATGCAGAACAGGTGGTCGCGGGGGCAGAGGCGGTGATCATGGTGGTGCCGGTTCGCGCCACGGAAAGCAGTTTGTCTGACCTTAAACCTTATCTTGGGGCTGACGTGCCGATTGCTTTTGCCGCCAAAGGTTTTGTTCCCGGCGCGGATGATTTGATCCCATCCATCGCCCGAGGCATGATTTTGTCTCCATTGGTGATGTTAAGCGGCCCAAGTTTTGCGGATGAAGTTGCCAAAGGACTCCCCGCCGCTTTGGTTTCAGCATCGGATGATCCGAAGGCCGCAAAAACGATCGCCGCGCTCTTCGCGCAAACATCCATGCGCGTTTACACCAGCGATGATCCCATTGGAGTTGCGGTTGGCGGCGCGGTGAAAAATGTGATTGCTATTGCGAGCGGCATCACGGCGGGGCTTGGGTTGGGCGATAACGCTCGCGCCGCGCTATTGACGCGGGGTCTTGCGGAAGCGACGCGATTGGCCGTGGCCATGGGGGGGCGAAGCGAAACGCTGTTTGGCCTTGCCGGTCTCGGCGATATGGCTTTGACCTGTTCTGGCCCGCATTCTCGGAATTTTGCATTTGGCCTTGCTTTGGGTCAGGGCAAAGCCCCGCCCGGAAAACTCGCGGAAGGTCAATATTCATCGGCGGTGATCGCGCGCCGCGCGGCGGCTTTAGGCGTCGATATGCCCATCACCATGGCGGTGGATCGTGTCGTGTCAGGCAAAGCAGAATTGGCGGCTGAAATTAAATTGTTGCTGGCACGTCCAGCCGCGATGGAATGGTAAAGCAGGAGGCAAGCATGGCCTATTGGCTGTTCAAATCTGAACCTTCATCATGGTCTTGGGATGATCAAATGGCCGCCGGTGCGGCGGGCACAGGCTGGGATGGGGTGCGGAATTATCAGGCGGCGAATAACATGAAAGCCATGGCGCTCGGTGATTTAGGGTTTTTCTATCATTCTGTCGATGAAAAACGGATCGTTGGCATTGTTCAGGTCTCCGCCCTTTATCATCCTGATCCCACCGATGCCACGGGTCGGTTTGGGATGGTGGATGTCAAAGCGGTTCAGCCGGTCACCACGCCGGTGACGCTGGCGGAAATCAAAGCCAATCCAGCCTTAGAAGGTTTTGCCCTTATTCGGCAATCGCGCTTGTCGGTGGTGCCGGTTCAGCCTGACCATTGGCAGATCATCATGGCAATGACAGAGACCGCCCTTTAGGATGGGCTCACCTTATGAAGACGATTGGTCGTTCTTCTCGCGGTGAATGAAGATCAGGTTGCGGACATAAATAAACAGGCCAAGCCCTTGCCCGGCGATGATCACCGGGTCTTGCCGCCAGATGGCATAGAGCAACAACACCGACCCGCCCCCAATCGAGAAATACCAAAACACAACTGGAATAACGCTCCGCTTTGCGCCTTCGGAGGTGATCCATTGGATGATAAATCGCATGGCAAAAAGGAATTGCCCCCCAAAACCAACAACGATCATCAGGCTTTCAGGATTCTCAGGCAACGTTTCCGGCAGAAAGGGAAAAACGGTTATCAACAGCCAAGCGATGGCAATCGCGGCTTGCTCAATAGCCAAAGACATGGACGCGATCAATGCCATCATGATTGTTCTTCCACTTTCAGTTGTTTTGGGCTGCGGCGGATCAACCACATCACCCCAAGAATATCACTAATGCCCACCAAAAGCCGATCAAGGGTTTTGTATTTGGATTGCCCTGTGGTGCGCGCGGCATGCCCCACGGGACAGGCCAGCACTTTTGCCCCTTCTCGACGCGCTAACGGCGCCATGAAACGGTGCATATGATCAAAATAAGGCAGGCGCAAATAAATTTCTCGGTCGAAAACTTTTGTGGCGCATCCTGTGTCAGGGTGATCGTCGCGCAACATCCATCGGCGAATTTTACGCGCCGCAATCGACGCGTATCGTTTTGATGCGCCATCCTGACGATTGACGCGATACCCCGCCGCCATGACCAACCCCGGGCGGTTGGCGTGAACTTCTGCTTCTAGCCGAACCAAGTCTTCAGGCAAGTTTTGACCATCGCCATCCAAGGTCCCAATCAATGGCGCGGTGGCGGCAAGAATCCCGCTTCTCAAGGCAGCGCTTTGACCGGCGCGATGGGAATGGGTTAGCACTCTTAGGACGGGAATAGATTGTTGCAATTGCCTCAATTCCTCGGCGGTGGCATCGGTGCTGGCGTCATTGACATAGATGATTTCAATCGCGCGGTCATCAAAGGCGGCGCGGATAGCCGTGATCAACGGTTCGATATTGCCTGCTTCGTTCATCACCGGAACAACGATGCTGATTTCTGGTGCCGGCGCAATCTTAGAGCGTTGATCAGAAGACGTGGATAAAAGCGATGCCGATTTTTTGGCCATAAAAAATCTCTTAATAATCTTCTCTTTTCATACTCAACCGCTTGGCGAAGGTCAATTGTTCGCGTCGATCTTGCGGCG
>CAYNQW010000204.1:0-3413 GCA_964399415.1 uncultured Hyphomicrobiales bacterium | reverse complement strand
GCGGATATGGGGGTTAAGGTTACGGTCATTGAGGCCATGGATCGCATCTTACCAGCCGAAGATGACGAAATTTCTGCAATGGCGGCGAAAGCCTTTACCAATCGCGGGTTAACCCTGATGACGGGCGCTAAACTTGGGGCGGTGAAGGTTGGCAAAGGCGTCACGGCAGAGGTCACGCATCAAGGAAAAACACAAACCCTGACGGCGGATCGCATGATCCTTGCGGTGGGCATTACCGCCAATACCGATGGCATTGGCCTTGAGCAGACAAAAGTCAAACTTGATCGCGGTCATGTGATCACCGATGGCTCAATGCGAACCGATGAGCCGGGGATCTATGCGATTGGAGACATGACAGGCGCTCCTTGGCTTGCCCACAAAGCCAGTCATGAAGGGATCATTGCGGCTGAACATATCGCCGGGCGGGGCGAAGGGCATGGCGTCAAGAAAACTGATATCCCGGGATGCACCTATTGCCGCCCACAAGTGGCTTCGGTTGGATTGTCGGAAAAGGCCGCGATTGACGCGGGGCATGAGATCAAAGTTGGCCGCTTCCCGTTCTTAGCCAATGGTAAAGCCATTGCTTTGGGGGATGAAGAAGGAATGATCAAAACCATTTTCGATGCGAAAACCGGTGAATTGCTAGGCGCGCATATGATTGGCCCAGAAGTGACGGAATTGATCCAAGGCTATGTGGTGGCGAAAAAACTCGAAACCACCGAAGAAGATTTGATGCACACTATCTTCCCGCATCCGACCTTATCGGAAGCCATGCATGAATCCGTGCTTGATGCCTTTGGTAAAGCCATCCATTTTTAGGGCTAGGTAGGGGCAATATCGGATGACGATTGAAACGGATATCAATGCAAAGGTCGAGTTCAGGGGGCAAACCCTGAAAGGCGATGCACGTCATCCTGAAAAAGCACGCAATGATCTGAAGCCGCAACCCAAGCGTCCTGATTGGCTGAGGGTCAAAGCGCCAACGTCTCAAGGCTATCAAGACACAAAGCAAATAGTGCGTGATCATCATCTGGTGACGGTTTGCGAAGAGGCGGCTTGCCCGAATATTGGGGAATGCTGGCAGAAAAAACACGCCACCATGATGATCCTTGGTTCGGTATGCACCCGCGCTTGTGCATTCTGTAATGTTGCAACAGGGCGACCCGACCGCCTTGATCATGATGAGCCACGCCGCGTGGCGGAAGCGGTGGCGCAACTTGGCCTTGCCCATGTGGTGATCACTTCAGTGGATCGCGATGATCTTGATGATGGTGGGGCGAGTCATTTCGCCCAAACTATTTTGGCGATCCGTGATGCTTCTCCTCAAACAACAATTGAAATTCTGACGCCTGATTTTCTGCGTAAAGATGGCGCGGTTGAGGTGGTGGTCGCGGCCAAGCCTGATGTTTTCAATCATAATCTAGAAACCGCACCGCGCCTTTATCCAACGGTTCGACCTGGGGCGCGTTATTTTGCATCCTTGCAGTTGCTCAGCGATGTTAAACGATTGGATCCAATGATCTTCACAAAATCCGGCATCATGGTGGGGCTAGGCGAAAGCCGCGAAGATGTCATTCAAGTGATGGATGATATGCGCGCCGCTGATGTTGATTTCATGACCATTGGTCAATATTTGCAGCCAACGCCTAAACATCACCCGCTTGATCGGTTCTGGACGCCTGATGAATTTGCTTCGCTTAAGGCGTTGGGCGAGGCCAAAGGGTTTTTGATGATGTCATCTTCTCCTTTAACCCGCTCATCTTACCACGCGGATGATGATTTCGCCGTCTTGAAAGCCGCGCGTCAGGATGCTATGGCCTGATGATCGTATTGATTTCAGGCTGGTCATGACAACCCATAGCGAAAAAAGAGTGATCCCTCATCGTCCCGAGCATCTCTATGCTTTGGTGGCTGATGTGAAATCTTATCCAGAGTTTTTGCCTTGGTGCATGGCGGCACGCATCCGTCAGGCGGATGACGAAAAAATGGTTGCGGATTTAATGATTGGGTTTCGGCTGTATCGAGAGAAATTCACGTCTTACGTTGATTTGAATGCTGAACAACGTCTGATCAAAGTCGAATATGCCGATGGTCCTTTCAAATACCTGAAAAATTCTTGGGTGTTTCACCCGCACCCTCAAGGCTGTGAGATTGATTTCTATGTCGATTTTGAATTCAAGTCACGGTTGTTTCAATCGGTGGTTGAAACCTTGTTTTCGGAGGCCGTGAAAAAGATGGTGCGAGCCTTTGAGGCTCGTGCCGATGATCTATACGATCGCGTTTGACCGATCGTCTAACGCCAACGACATTTGTTGCAAGGCAAAGATCACCGATTGCTGGCGGATGGCCGCACGATCCCCGGAAAACATCATCTTAAAGGCGTTGGTGTTGATGCTGTCTTGATGCCGATGGGCAAGGCCAAACCACACCAAACCCACAGGTTTTTCCGGCGTGCCGCCCCCGGGGCCTGCAACGCCAGAAACAGAAATTGCAATCCCTTGTTTGCCAGATATACGCGACACCGCGCCTTCCGCCATCGCCCGCACCACCGCTTCTGATACCGCGCCGTGATCTGCAATTAACGAGGCAGGCACGCCTAAAGTTTCAGTTTTAGCGGCGTTTGAATAAGTAACAAAACCACGATCCACGGCCACAGAAGACCCTGCAATATCGGTGAGGGCGGCGGCAATCATCCCGCCGGTGCAGGATTCCGCTGTGGCGAGCATAATGCCCAGATCAGCGGCTTTATGAATAATGGTTTGAGCAAGCGTTTGGGTGGGCAATTTACATCTCTCTCAATCAATAAGCCGTGATGCCAAAGAGGGGCGTTGAAACCATAATCACCGCTCCCGCGAGCGCGCCGGCGATGATATCATCCGCCATAACGCCAGTGGCATAGGGTTGCAGTTTTTCCGCTTGCCGAATGGGGCCAGGCTTCCAGATATCGAACAAGCGGAAAAGCGCAAAAGCCACCACCACCCATATCAGGTATTCTTTGGTCAAAGCCGGCGCCACCGGGATGGGCAACATCGCTAGCCATTGGCCGCCGACTTCATCAATAATGACTTCGCCGGCGTCTTTCTGCCCGGTGACGCGGTAATGGGCATTGGCCATGGGAAAGCCAATGGCGACCACGATCACCGTGGCTATCACCAAGGCAACTAAGCCAAATTGCAGGTTAATCCAAATTCCAGCCACGACGGCTGCAATCGAACCCATCGTGCCGGGGGCGGGCAATTTTCCAATAGGGCCTAGGGTGGATAGAGTGGTGAGAATTTTATCGCTGGTGCTGTTGCTCATGGTTGTCTTCCTTATGTCATGAGGTCTTGATGGGGAGGGTGACGGTCACGGCGGCCTGAACAGCAATCCCCTCACGTCGGCCAGTAAATCCTAATTGTTCCGTGGTGGTGGCT
>CAYNQW010000203.1:0-3434 GCA_964399415.1 uncultured Hyphomicrobiales bacterium | reverse complement strand
TCGGCACAGACCCCATCACCATGGCCACTGCCCAGCACGCGACGGATGCGATGATTGCCACCTTTCAATCCTTATGCCGCGCCCACCCCCAGATCATCCGCCAATGCCATAACAAGGAAGATATCGAGGCCGCCATGGCGGCAGGCATCATGGCGGCGGTATTGCATATCGAAGGCGCCGAGGCCATTGCGCCTGATCTAAGCAATCTTGATCATTATTATCAACAAGGGCTTCGGTCGATTGGGCCGGTTTGGTCGCGATCCAACGCTTTTGGCCATGGGGTACCCTTTGATTTCCCCGGCAGCCCTGATCAAGGGACGGGGCTGACGCAAGCGGGCAAAAACCTTATTCGCGCCTGCGATGAGATGGGCATCATGATTGACCTCTCGCATTTGAACGAAGCAGGGTTTTGGAACATCGCCAGCCTGACGTCACGTCCTTTAATCGCAACGCATTCCAACGCCCATGCCTTGTCGCCTTCGCCGCGCAATTTAACCGATCAGCAACTTGCGGCGATTGCCGAATCCGGCGGATTGGTGGGGCTTAATTTTGCCTCAGGCTTTTTGCGTGAGGATGGGGAAAAAACCGCCGATACTGCGCTTGAGGTGATGATCCGGCATCTCGATCATTTGCTGGATCACTTGGGCGAAGATGGCGTGGCTCTTGGCTCTGATTTTGACGGCGCGGTTATTCCCAAAGCCATCGGCACCGCCGCCGGATTGCCAAACCTGATCACCGCCATGACTGATGCCGGCTATGGCAAAGCCTTAATCGCTAAAATATGCCATCAGAATTGGCTGAACATGATCGCCAAACAAATCGGTTAATCGGCTGTCCAGCCGCCATCCACCACCAGCGCTGTTCCCGTGATCAACGCCGCCGCGTCGGAGGCTAAAAACACCGCCGCCCCCATGATGTCTTCAACCTCGCCAACGCGCCCTAATTTGATCTTGCTTTCGATCCATTCGCGCTTAACGGGATCATCAAAACTCGCTTGGGTCAGGGCGGTGACAATAAACGTGGGGCAAATGGTGTTGATGCGGATTTGGTGGGGGCCCAATTCAATGGCCATGCCGCGGGTGAAGCCTTCAACGCCTGCTTTTGTGGCGGAATAAACCGCCCGTTCAATCCCTCCCACCAAAGCCATTTGCGATGAAATATTGATGATCGACCCCGGCTTACCGGCTTTGATCAGGCTTTTAGCCACCCGTTGCGAAAGAAAATACGCTGACTTCAGATTGATATCGACCACCGCGTCAAAATCATCTTCCGTTGTTTCCATGGATGGGGTGTGCCGCGCCATGCCGGCGGAATTAAGCAGAATATCGAAAGGGCCCGTTTCATCTATAAAGCGGGTCATGGCTTGATGATCCGTGACGTCCAAACTCACCGGCGTCATCACGCCGCCTTCAGCCTGTACATCCTTGGCCAAGCCTTCAAGTTTATCGCCGCGCCGCGCCGCCGCAAAAACATGCGCCCCCGCTTGCGCCAGTGCCACAGCACAGGCCGCGCCAATCCCGGAAGACGCGCCCGTCACCAGTGCTATTTTTCCATCAAGCCGAAAGGACGGGGTTTGGGGTAAGGTCATGGTCTATCCTTTTTGATTTGCTTTTGCGTGGAAACCGAAACGGCCTCATCAAAGACGCCGCTCAGATGAAAACAGCCTAATTCGCCATGACCACAAGGTCTAGAGGAAAGACCATCAACCGCTGTTAAAACGGCTCAATGGCTAAGTCGAGATGCACCCGCGCCGTATCCCCCACGCCAAGGCCTTCGGCTTTGCGAATGTCCTTTTTCACCGGAAGGACAAAACTGCCGGATTTGCTGTCGGGAAAGATGGAGGTCTTCCAGGTGCTGGTTCCGATTCGAACCGTCACCCGCAAACTGCCAAACCCATTGCGGGTTTTTGCAAAAAACCGAATCTCATCGGCGTGTTCAACCGGCAAGGTGATAAAATGCCAAGCGTCTTTCGCTGGCCAAAGCCAAAGTTCCGCTTCAAAGTCATAACTGAGGTCAATCATGGCTCCTGCCCCATAGCCTCTGCTTTTATCCTTGTCTTAGACCTTGCTCAACCACCCCCAGAAAACAAGCCAAAACTTAATAACCTTGCAATTTTAATATTTTATGTTAAATATACAAGCATGTATAAGCGAGACATTGCCGATCAAATTATCCAAAGCCTCAGCCAAAACCCAGCGGTGGCGATCCTTGGGCCACGTCAAATTGGCAAAACCACCCTTGCCCATGACATCGCCAAAACACAATCTTCGGTTTATCTGGATCTCGAAAACCCCGAAGACATGCAAAAATTAGAAGACCCTGCCGCCTATTTAGAACGGTATGGCGACAGACTCGTGATCCTTGATGAAATTCAGCGGTATCCCAATCTCTTTCAATCCTTGCGCGGGATCATTGACGCTAGACGACGTGAAGGGCGCGGCAATGGGCGGTTTTTGGTGCTTGGTTCTGCTTCAAATCAATTGTTGAAGCAAAGCGCGGAAAGCCTTGCGGGTCGCATCCATTATGTGGAAATGACCGGACTCAATCCATTGGAAATAGAAAGCCCTCATGGCGAATACTTGAATCGCTTATGGATGCGCGGCGGTTTCCCCGATAGTTATGCCGCCAGCGATGATCAATCCAGTCATGCGTGGCGTCAAAATTTTATCCGAACCTATCTTGAACGTGATATTCCGCAATTAGGCCCTCGCATCCCCGCCACCACCCTGATGCGGTTTTGGACCATGCTTGCCCATAGCCAAGGGGAGTTATTGAACGCTTCAACCTTGGCAAGGTCTTTGGACGTCAAGAGCGTAACCATAAGCAGGTATTTGGACCTGATGTCCGATTTGCTGCTAATCCGTAAATTAGCGCCATGGCATGGGAATGTGAAAAAACGACTGGTGAAATCGCCGCGCACCTATGTCAGAGATAGCGGCCTTGTTCATGCCTTGTTGCGCTTACCAAATTACGAATCACTGCTTGGGCATCCGATTTTAGGCAAAAGCTGGGAAGGGTTTGTCATTGAAACCATCATCAATGGCCTGCCAATTGGGGTGCATCCCTTCTTTTATCGAACATCCGCCGGGGCTGAGATTGATTTGGTTATTGAATTTGGCCTGAATGATTCTTGGGCGGTCGAAATTAAAGCCAGTCGAAAGCCGACTTTGAGCAGAGGCTTCCATACGGCTTGTGATGATTTGAAGGTGAAAAAACGGTTTGTTGTCTATGCTGGGGATGATCACTTTTCTACCAGCCATGAGACAACAATCTTATCGCTGGCGCATTTCATGAACCTATTAAAGCAACATACAGCCTAGATAATGGACAAATCACCCGCCGAATTGTTGCTTAACCGACCCATAAAGCAGCGAAGCAAATGGCGGAGAGAGGGGGATTCGAACCCCCGATGGACTTGCGCCCATACCGGTTTT
>CAYNQW010000202.1:0-3436 GCA_964399415.1 uncultured Hyphomicrobiales bacterium | reverse complement strand
ACCGCAACGGGCTAAAGCCTGCTGCGGTCAAACGGGTTTTATGTGATCGGCTAAGCCGCGATAATGTTGTGTTCAGGGCCAAAGGGGAAGCCGGTGATATTGACGGCGCCATCTTCGGTCACGACCAAAATATCATGTTCGCGATAACCCCCTGCTCCCGGTTGACCCTCGGGAATAGTGATCATCGGTTCCATGGAAATCACCATATTCGGTGCTAAGACCGTGTCGATATCTTCGCGCAATTCCAGCCCGGCTTCACGCCCATAATAATGGCTAAGCACTCCAAAGGAATGGCCATAACCAAAACTGCGGTATTGCAGATAGCCAAGGTCGTCAAACATGGCGTTGAGCGCAAGGGTAATCTCCGCGCAACTGACCCCCGGCTTGATCATCTCAAGGCCGCGGCGGTGAACAGCGACGTTAGTTCCCCACGCCTTTAAGGTGGCGGCATCGGGTTCCCCTAAGAACAGCGAGCGTTCCAGCGCGGTGTAATAACCAGAAATCATCGGAAAAGTATTGAGCGACAACAAATCCCCAGCCGCCAAGGCGCGGCAGGTCACGGGGTTGTGAGCGCCATCGGTGTTCAAGCCAGATTGAAACCACACCCAACTGTCGCGAATCTCGCTATCGGGGAAGCGGCGTGCAATCTCGATTTCCATGGCATCACGTCCAGCCATGGCAACATCGACTTCTCTTGTGCCCACGCGGATGGCGTCACGGATCGCTTCACCACCAATATCGGCGGTATTCGCACCAGCGGTGATTAAAGCGATTTCAGCATCGGATTTGATCATCCGTTGCGTCATGGTGTCTGATGCAATATCCACCAATTCCACCGCGCCAAAATGCTCAAGAAAGGCATCGCGGGTGGCCAATACCAAATGATCATTTTCAACGCCAAGACGCGTTGGCTTAGAAAGAAGCGATTGAATGGCGCGGAAATAATTGCCGCGTTGCCAGTCGGTATAGATGATATTCTCGCCATGACACCGCCGCCAAGGTTGACCCGCGTCAATGCCGGCTGAAACCGTGGTCGATGTCGTGGCCGTCACCACCGCGGCGTAAGACCGACCAAAAGAACAATAAAGAAAGCCCGTGTAATAAGCGATATTGTGCATTGAGGTCAGCAAAACCGCATCCAGCCCTTGGCGATCCATAATCTGGCGCAAGCCAGCCAAGCGGCGGTCATATTCATCGGCAGAAAAAGGCAGGGGCGCTTTCGTGCCGTTCTCAAGTGTCATGGTTTGAGGGCGGTGCATGGTGTCATCCTTTCTTTTCCGGGCGAAAAGACACCCGGATTTTCATCCGGGCGTGCAGGATGCGTTACAAATCAAGTAACAAGCCGCTCACATTTTAGGGCGCAAACGGCGAGATCGACGCCATCGATCTAATGCCAATATATAAGAATTATAGAGCGTGGAAAAGCCTAATTTTTAAGGTGTCTTTGGGTTAAAATTACTGAAAGCCCCACGTGTCGCTCAGCCGGTAGCCTTCAGGCCATGGGTCATCAGGGTCAAGCCAATGGTGATGACTGCCAGTGATCCAAGCGCGGCCAGAAATCTCCGGCAAGACTGCAGGGATGCCGTCAATATCAGTGACATCGCAAATGCGGCCACGGAATTCGGAATCAATAATGGAGCGGGCGTGAAACGCATCGCCGATTTGCATCTCACCTCGGGCATGGAGCACGGCCATGCGCGCGGAAACAGCGGTGCCCGTGGGGGAGCGATCGACTTTGCCGGGTTCAATCGCAACCGCTGATCGCGCCGAGAGAATATGGCCTTGGCGTTCAATCGTGCCGGCAAAAAGACAGAAAGAAAAATGCGACCAATCCGGATGCTGAGGATGATGAAACGATAATTGGTGATTGGCGGCGCGGGTGATGGCAACGCCCATTTCCGCAATTCGCCGGGCTTCATCCGCCACCAGATTAAGACCAAGGGCGGCGGCATCAACGATCACAAAACTATCGCCGCCAAAGGCTGTGTCTACTTTAAGCGTTCCTACTCCCTCAACATTGAGACTAGCATCAAGATGTTGAGCAAAACTTGGCATATTGCGAACATGGATGCGCTCGGCCTTTCCGTTGCGGCATTCGGCTCGGACGGGGATCAATCCGCCTGGGGCTTCGAGGCAAAGATGGGTTTCTGGTTCGGTCATGGGGATGATGCCTGAATCAAGCAAAACCGTGGCCACGCAAATCGAATTTGATCCGGACATGGGCGGGGTATGCTCAGGCTCCATGATCAGAAATCCAGCATCGGCATCCGGATGCTTAGGCGGCACCAGCAGATTAACATGGCGAAACACTCCACCACGCGGCTCGTTGAGCATGAAGCGGCGCAAATTTTCATCGCTTTCCAGAAATTGCCGCTGTTCCCAGAGCGTTTCCCCTGGCGGCGGTGTGACGCCACCAATGATGACATCGCCAACTTCACCTTCGGCATGACAAGACAGAACATGGATCGTTTTCGTGCTTCGCATGACTTCACTATGGCGCGAAAAATTAAAAACACAAAGCGTTGTTTGAAGATCAAGTCTATGGACATTAAACCGAACCCATAACAATCAAATTGCTGGATGATTGAGAGGACTTGTTGTTGGGGTGATCCTGCATTAACGTTTTGAGATGCGACGGTCTCAACGAAACAACCCAAAAGCGAGCGCTTCGCTTTCTCGGTCAAGCCGCTATCGGCAATTGCGCCATGCGATGACGCCGCAAAAGATTATGTCCGATGATCGCACGGCTGATTTGCATGACACTGCTCTTGATGTGCTGGAAACTCTGGGCATCAAAATCACCCATCCCGAAGCGCGTGATCTGTTGGCTCGATGCGGCGCGGTGATTGACGGCGAAATGGTCAAGATAGGCCGAGAGATGGCGGCGGCGGCGTTGCGATCCGCGCCAAAGGAAATGCACCTGCGGGCAATAAACCCTCAGCGTGAACAACCGCTAAACGCCTCTAGCCTGATCTTCACCCCATCCGGCGGTTGCCCAAATGTTTATGATCGGCAACGTGGTCGCCGCCCGGGGGATGCGGAAAGTTATACCGAAATGGTTAAACTGGTCCAGGGATTTGACGTGCTGCATAAAATGCCTGTGGCGCCAGAACCTCAAGATGTGCCGATCCATGAACGTCACTTGTTCACCAATCTGGTGCAAATGATCTATGGCGATAAACCCTTGGGGCATTATGCTCGCGGCCATGCTCAAACCGATCAAATCTTTGAGATGATCAGCCATGGATACGGGTTGAGCGAAGATGAATTTAGGGGCGGCATTTGGTCATCGACGGTGATCAATTCCAACTCGCCGCGGCTCTTGGATGATTCGATGGTCTTGGGGTTGATGGATTATGCTCGTTATGGGCAATTGACCATCATGACGCCGTTTTGTTTATCGGGGGCGATGGCGCCGATCACGGTGGAAGGGGCG
>CAYNQW010000201.1:0-3483 GCA_964399415.1 uncultured Hyphomicrobiales bacterium | reverse complement strand
CCCTATACAAAAGCGCTTATTTCTGCGGTGCCTATCCCTGACCCAACAATTGATCGAGGTGTGCCAAAGATTGTTGGGGATTTGTCGATGCCAGTAAACGCCCATAAAGGTTGCCAATTTGCACCAAGATGCCCCTATGCCCAAGACGCGTGCTGGCAGGAATTCAAAGCTTTAAGTGGCGGCACGAGAGGGCATGAATCATCGTGCTTGCGCGAAAGTGAGCCAGATGTCCTGAACGAGGTTGTCGATGCGAAGTGAGGCCGATTACACCATTATTGGCGGTGGGATTGTTGGTCTTTCGGTCGCTCACGGGCTTTTGTCTCGTGGCCATTCGGTGATTTGTATAGATGGAACAGATGCAGATTTTCGTGCGTCTCGGGGGAATTTTGGCCTGGTTTGGGTGCAAGGCAAAGGGTTTTCAGCCCCTCATTACGCCGCGTGGTCGCAAAAAGCCGTCCGAGCATACCCTAATTTTGTTGCTGGCTTGACCGATGACACAGGGATAAAAATTAGCCTTCAGCAAACAGGTGGCTATGAATATTTCACGGATACCGAGTCCTTGAATAGCCGCGTCAAGCAATTTGAAACCTTGAAAAAGGCATTGGGCGGCGATTACCCTTACGAGATTTTATCGGCGAAAGACATCAGGGCGGCTGAACCGATGGTTGGGGGTGAGACCGTTGGCGCTAGTTTTTATCCTCATGATGGTCATGTCAATCCGCTGCAATTGCTCAAGGCTCTGGCTGAATCCTGTCAAAAGAAGGGGCTCAGCCATTATCTTGGCGAGCGGTTGGCCGATGTTCGCCATAGAGGCAACACCTTTTACTTGAAAACACAAAAAGGGCTCACGGTATCGTCGGGCAAGGTGGTGTTATGCGCGGGGCTTGGCGCAAAGGTATTGGGGCCAATGTTTGGCTTCAAAGGCTTGGTGCGCCCCCAACGCGGCCAAGTTCTAGTCACAGAAAAACTACCGCCGGTCTTAAACAAGCCTTCCGTCACCATCCGGCAAGTCAACGAAGGCGCGATTCAAATCGGCGATTCCAAAGAAGAAGTTGGGTTTAATGATCAAGAAACTCAATCTCAAATGGCACGGATTGCCAGCAATGCGATCAAGGTCATGCCGAAACTCGCGCAATTGCGGCTGGTTCGATCATGGGGAGCCTTGCGGGTCATGTCGCCAGATGGATTGCCAATCTACCAAGAATCAAAAGATATGCCAGGGGCTTTTTTGGTGACTTGTCATAGCGGCATTACCTTAGCCGCCACCCATTCCCAAAATTTAAGCCGTTGGTTGGTTGGTGCGAAAGATGCGCCAGATTTAAGCGGCTTCAGTGAGGATCGTTTCAATGGCTGACCCGTTCCTTTATTTTGAAGGCGAGAAAATCCCTTTTACCGACGGCATGAGCGTGGCGGCGGCTTTATTAAAGGCAGGCGTTGTGGTCTTTCGGCAAACCCAAGTAGGTCAAAAACCCCGTGGGCCTTTTTGCATGATGGGGGCTTGTTATGATTGTCTTTTGGTGATTGATGGGCGCCCCAATCGTCAAGGCTGCATGACCGTGGCTCAGAAGGGGATGAAGGTTAGTCGTCAATCCTCTGAAACCGTGTTGGGGGATGGATAAATGCAAGTGGCAGTGATTGGCGCTGGACCAGCCGGCATGATGGCCGCGCTTACCTTGGCAGAAAAAAACATCGCGGTAACTTTGTTTGATGAACAAGGTTCTGCAGGCGGGCAAATCTATCGGCATGTTGCAAAACTTAGTCAAGACGAAGCGCAACAATTAGGCGATGATTATGCCATCGGCGCCAATTTGGTGCGGCGATTTCAAGCGCTAGCATCGGCGGAGCATCTCACCCATATCTATGCCGCCACCGTTTGGTCTGTTTCTGAAGACAATTACATTGCTTGGTCCGTGGATGGAAAAAGTTTCAGCCAGTCGTTTGACGCGATTGTCTTGGCGACTGGGGCGTTGGAGCGGGCGATGCCGATTCAAGGCTGGACCAATCCCGGGGTGATGACCGCGGGTGCTGCTCAGATTTTGATGAAAACCGGTGGTTTCGCGCCAGAAAATGCAGTGCTTATTGGCTCCGGCCCTTTGCTTTATTTGGTGGCGACTCAAATGCTGAAGATGGGGAAAAAGCCCCTCGCGCTCTTGGAGACGCAATCGGCTATGGATTATTGCCGCGCGGCATTAAAACTAAGACCAAGCCCAGTTGTTTTATCCTATATGCTGAAGGGATGGAGCATGCTACGGAAACTATCGCAAGCCGGAGTGGCGCGCCATACCGCTGTTTCTGACGTTAAAATCGACAGCACCGATAACAAACATCGGATCACGTATTCGCGCAAAGGCAAACAGCATCACATCGAAGCCGGAATGGTTCTATTGCACGCCGGCGTCCAACCCAATATTCAATTGTCGCAGTCTTTGGGGTTGGCTCACCAATGGAACGCCGAGAACCATTGCTGGGAGCCTGAGATTGATGCCATGGGTCGCACCAGCAAAGCGCATATTTACATCGCGGGTGATGGCGGTGGGGTTTTAGGGGCAGATGCCGCGAAAAGGTCAGGCCAGTTGGCGGCGATGGCGCTGATGCTTGACCAAGGGCTTCCGGTTGATGCGGCGGCAATCGCTTATACCATCACCGATCATAGGCGTTATCGCTCCATTCGCGGTTTTCTGGATACGCTTTACGCGCCGAAATCATGGTTTCAATTGCCCGAAGATGACACGATCATATGCCGGTGCGAAGAAGTCACGGCTGGCACCGTTCGCGACGCTGTCCATTTGGGTTGCTTAGGGCCTAACCAATTGAAAGCCTTTTCGCGCTGTGGGATGGGCAATTGTCAAGGCCGATATTGCGGCCATACGGTTGTCAATTTAATTGCAGACGCGCGTCAATTGGCCCCTCAAGATGTTGGGTATTATCGTATAAGATCACCCATTAAACCTGTTACCCTAGAGGAGATTGCCCGCCATGACATCATCCATTGAACGCCATCAAACCACCGCAAGAATGAGTAAAATCGTCATCCATAACGATACGGTTTATCTTTGCGGGCAGGTTGGCAATCGCGGCGACACGTTAGAAGATCAATGCAAAGAAGCCTTCCGCCGGATAGATGCCTTGCTTGAACAGGCGGGCACGTCAAAAGAACGAATGTTGCAAGTGATCGTCTGGTTAAAAACCATGGATGATTTTGATGCCATGAATGCGTTATGGGAAGACTGGGTACCCGATGGATGCGCTCCAGCCCGCGCCTGCGGCCGGTCTGAACTTGCTTCCGATGAATTGCTGGTGGAATTCACGGTGACCGCCGCCAAATAAGCACGCGCTGGCGAGTGTTCTTATTGAAGTCGCCCCGGAGAAGAACAGTTGATGCCGCTTCATGTGGTGGCTGGCGCGGGTTTAGAGGATCGTCACCTCCACCCCCGCGTCATTGGTGACAAGACCTGTTAGAGTGCCATTAAAATCCTCCAAGAT
>CAYNQW010000200.1:0-3498 GCA_964399415.1 uncultured Hyphomicrobiales bacterium | reverse complement strand
TTTTCCTTTGGGTGCGCGCCACCACCCCGCGTTATCGCTATGACCAATTGATGCGTCTGGGCTGGAAAATCTTTTTGCCTTTTACCTTGCTGTTTGTCGCCATTTGCAGTGGCATCATGCTGGCATTTGATATGTTGCCGGGGGCATAGGGGAGATCATTATGAACGCTGTATTTAATGCTGCACGCTCATTTTTGTTGCTAGAAATCGTCCGCGGAATGGCGTTGACGCTGAAGTATTTTTTCAAGCCTAAGGTTACCATCAATTACCCTTATGAAAAGGGGAGTTTATCGCCACGTTTTCGCGGAGAGCACGCCTTACGGCGCTATCCAAATGGTGAAGAACGTTGTATTGCTTGCAAATTATGCGAAGCGATTTGCCCGGCTCAAGCCATCACCATCGAAGCCGAACCTCGTGATGATGGCAGCCGCCGCACGACCCGTTATGACATCGACATGACCAAATGCATTTATTGCGGGTTTTGCCAAGAAGCCTGCCCGGTGGATGCTATTGTCGAAGGGCCAAATTTTGAATTTGCCACCGAAACCCGCGAAGAACTTTATTACGATAAAGAAAAATTGCTGGCCAATGGCGACCGTTGGGAAGTTGAGATTGCACGCAATCTCGCTGCCGATGCGCGCTATCGCTAGGGGGAATTGACAATGATCACCAGCCTATTTTTCTATCTCTTTGCGGCCATGACTGTGGCTTCTGGCGTGATGGTCATCACGGCGCGCAATCCGGTTCACGCGGTTTTGTTTTTGATCTTGGCCTTTTTTAACGCGGCTGGACTGTTCATCCTGATGGGCGCGGAATTCCTCGCCATGTTGCTGGTGGTGGTTTATGTCGGCGCGGTTGCTGTGTTGTTCTTGTTTGTGGTGATGATGCTGGATATTGATTATGCTGATTTGCGCGAAGGCTTTCAACGCCACCTGCCAATCGGATTAATCGTTGGCGGTATTTTGCTGGTGGAATTGCTGGTGATATTCTCTGGCCCTGGCACGACAATGGGCGTTGCCGCGATTGATACAACGCGCTCAAACACAGCGCTCATTGGCGATGTAATTTACACCGATTTCATCTTTCTCTTTCAATTGGCTGGCTTGATCCTTTTGGTGGCGATGATTGGCGCGATTACGTTGACCATGCGGCATCGTGAGGGCGTTAAGCGGCAATCCATTGCCCGTCAAAACGCACGGACACGTGAAGAAACAATCACATTGGTTTCCGTTGAAAACAACGTTGCGCCGACGTCTATTCTTCCCGCGCAAGACAATTCAAAGAAGGTGGTGCGCTAATGGATCCGATTTCACTTTTTCATTACCTAACCGTGGGTGCCATTCTGTTTACGCTTGGGGCGATTGGGATTTTCCTGAACCGTAAGAACGTCATCACGATCTTGATGTGCATTGAATTGATGCTGCTCGCGGTGAATATCAATCTGGTGGCTTTTTCCACCCATCTCGGTGATCTTTCGGGTCAGATTTTTGCCATGTTCATTCTGACGGTTGCCGCAGCGGAAGCGGCGATTGGTTTGGCCATTCTGGTGGTGTATTTCCGCAACCGCGGCAGCATCGCGGTTGAAGACATTAATATGATGAAAGGCTAAGAACAATGATCTCTGCTATTGTTTTTCTGCCCTTACTTGGCGCGATTGGCGCTGGCATTTTCTCTTTGTTGAAAAATGATCGGGGTGGGTTCATTGTTTCGATTGCCGCCATGGTGCTGTCGATGGTGCTGGGCTGGTATGGCTTCTTGACGATGGCTTCCACTGGCACTGATGTGACGGTGCCGCTCGCGACGTGGATTTCTTCTGGACAATTTCAGGTGGATTGGGCGCTACGTTATGATGCGCTGACGGCTGTCATGGTGATTGTGGTCACCACCGTGTCAACCATGGTGCATATCTATTCCGTGGGTTATATGTCGCATGATGACTCAAAGCCTCGGTTTATGGCGTATCTCAGCCTGTTTACCTTTGCAATGTTGATGTTGGTTACGGCTGATAATCTGGTGCAGATGTTCTTTGGATGGGAAGGCGTTGGCGTTGCCTCTTATCTGCTGATTGGCTTTTGGTATCACCGCGAGTCGGCTCATACCGCCGCGATGAAAGCCTTTGTGGTTAACCGCGTCGGTGATTTCGGTTTTGCCCTTGGTATTTTCGGTGTCTTTGCCTTAACGGGGTCAATCCAATTGGATTCGATTTTTGCCGCGACGCCTGAATTGGTCGGCACACAACTTGAATTTTTGGGCATGACCCTGCCGGCGCTTGAAGTGGTGGGTATATTATTGTTCATTGGCGCGATGGGGAAATCAGCGCAATTGGGTTTGCACACTTGGTTGCCGGATGCCATGGAAGGCCCAACGCCTGTTTCAGCCCTCATTCACGCCGCGACCATGGTGACGGCTGGCGTCTTTATGGTTTGCCGCTTATCACCAATGCTTGAATACGCCCCGTTTACCTTGGAATTCATCACCATTGTCGGGGCTTTGACGGCAATTTTTGCGGCAACGATTGGATTTACTCAATTTGATATTAAGCGGGTGATTGCTTATTCAACCTGCTCGCAATTGGGGTATATGTTTTTTGCCGCTGGCGTATCCGCTTATCCGGCGGCGATGTTTCATCTGACCACCCACGCTTTTTTCAAGGCGTTGTTGTTCTTAGGGGCAGGGTCGGTGATTCACGCCATGTCGGATGAACAAGATATGCGGAATATGGGCGGCATCTGGAAAAAGATTCCCGTCACTTACGCGATGATGTGGATTGGCTCGCTGGCCTTGGCCGGGGTGCCCTTCTTCGCAGGCTATTATTCAAAAGACATGATCCTCGAAGCGGCATGGGCGCAGCATGGTGCGACAGGGGAATTTGCCTTTTATATGGGGGTTCTCGCCGCCTTTTTGACGGCCTTTTATTCTTGGCGTCTTCTGATCATGACATTTCACGGCAAACCTCGTGCTTCGGCAGAAGTGATGAGTCATGTTCACGAAAGCCCAATGGTCATGCTTCTGCCGTTATTTGTCCTCGCGGTCGGTGCGATTTTCTCAGGTTCAATGCTGTTCGATCTGTTTGTTGGGCATCATTGGCAAGAATTCTGGCGTGAATCGATTCTGATTTTGCCGGAGCATGGCGCTATGGAAAATGCCCATCACGTGCCAAAACTGGTCAAATACGCGCCGTTGATTGTTGGCACGGCAGGGATCGCACTGGCCTATGTTTTCTATCTGTTATTCCCAAGTTTGCCGGGGCTAATGGTGCGGTTGTTCCGCCCCATTCACGCGCTGTTCTTTAACAAATGGTATGTTGATGAACTTTACGATGCGCTGTTTGTGAAACCTGCTGTGGCCTTAGGGCGGCTGTTCTGGACAAAGGGCGATATCGGCACGATTGATGCGCTTGGCCCTGATGGGGTGTCCTCGCTGGTGGGGCGTTTCTCTGCTTTCTGTAGCCGCCTTCAAACGGGTTACGTTTTTCATTACGCGTTTGCAATGTTGATCG
>CAYNQW010000199.1:0-3498 GCA_964399415.1 uncultured Hyphomicrobiales bacterium | reverse complement strand
CCATGCTTCTGTTGCCAATGCCCCGCAAGTGATTGATGCTATTCGTAAATCCGCAGATTTCGCGCAACAAGGCCTTGTCAAAGGGCTGGTCACCAATCCGATCCAGAAATCAAGCCTCTATGCCGCGGGTTTTGAAAGCCCGGGTCATACTGAATTTCTTGGTCAATTGGATGGCCCCAATGCTTATCCGGTGATGATGCTGGCCTGCAAAGACCTGAAAGCAGTACCACTCACGGTGCATATCCCCTTAAAAGATGTGCCGCAAGCCCTTAGTGAAGATCGCATTATCCGTGTCGCAAGCATCCTTGATGATGCGTTGCGGCGTGATTTTGGCATTTCCTCGCCGCGCATCACCGTGGCTGGCCTGAACCCCCACGCCGGTGAAGATGGCTCTATTGGCCAAGAAGAGGTTACCATCATCACCCCCGCGATCAAAAAACTGATTGGCATGGGAATGAATATCACCGGCCCCGTTTCGGCAGACACGTTATTCCATGAGGATCGGCGGCAAGATTATGACGCGGTGATCGCGATGTATCATGACCAAGCGCTCATACCCGTCAAGACGCTGGATTTTCATGGCGGGGTGAATGTCACTTTAGGGTTAAGTTACATCAGAACCAGCCCCGATCATGGCACCGCCCTTGATCAAGCCGGACAGTTCACCGCCAATCCTCAATCCTTAATGGCGGCGATCACCATGGCGGAACAAATGGCGGCAGAACGGCGCAGTCACCATGCCTGATCGCATTGATGCCCTGCCGCCTTTGCGCGATGTTATTCGGGATTACGGGCTTGATGCCAAGAAAAGCCTTGGTCAAAACTTTCTTTTTGACTTGAACTTGACGGGTCGCATCGCTCGCGCCGCCCAGCCGCTTGATGGCACGGTGATTGAGATTGGCCCCGGCCCCGGTGGTCTGACTCGAGCGTTGCTGATGGCCGGTGCCGAGCAAGTCATCGCGATTGAGAAAGATCGGCGCGCGATTGAAGCGCTTGGCTCTCTGGTGGTCGCCGCCGAAGGACGCCTTCAGATCATCGAAGCCGACGCCCTTGACATTGATATCAAATCCCTTGGCCATAAAGACGGCAAAAAACAGATTGTGGCGAATCTTCCCTATAATATCGCCACCGGCTTGTTGTTAAATTGGTTGGATGATCTTGAATATTTGGATGGGCTGACCTTGATGTTTCAACGCGAAGTTGCTCAACGCATCACGGCTGACCCCGGAACGTCTTCCTATGGACGGCTGGCGGTCATGACGCAATGGCTTTGCGATGCCCGAAGTTTGTTTGATATTCCGCCGCAAGCCTTTGTCCCGCCTCCAAAAGTGACCTCAAGCGTGGTGCAACTTATTCCGCGCCCCACCCCTTTGGCGCCAGCGGATAAAACCTGCCTTGAAGACGTCACGAGAGCGCTGTTTGGGCAACGCCGCAAGATGTTAAGGTCATCCATCAAAACCTTAAAAACCGATGGCCTATTGGATGGCTTACCGCTCACAGGCGATGAACGCCCGGAAACATTAATGGTGGAAGATTTTTGTGCAATCGCCGAAGCCTTGCGCCACGCCCGGCAAGGTTGACGCCTGAAGATTAATGCCCGTCTCTGAGGCTTTTGACAAATTCCGTTAACCCTGTCTGGCGATCACGGCGCAACCGTTCGGCGGCAAGGATGGATTGCACCATTTTGACGGATTCCGCCAAGTTATAATTCACAATAATATAATCATATTCTGGGTAATGCGACATTTCGGATGCGGCCTCAGACATACGCCGTGCAACTGTTTCCGGCGAATCTTGCCCGCGTTTATTCAAGCGGCGTTCAAGTTCAGCGATGGATGGCGGCAGGATAAATACAGAAACCAGATCATCGCGCGCTTTGGCTTTTAATTGCTGAGTGCCTTGCCAATCAATATCAAACAAGACATCGCGCCCCTTAGACAATTGCGCGTCCACAGGCGCTTTAGGCGTGCCGTAATAATGATCAAACACTTTGGCGTATTCAAAGAATTCGTCACGGTTGATCATCAATTGGAAATCTTCATTGGAAACAAAACTGTAATCCACGCCTTCGACTTCCCCGGGACGACGTTTGCGGCTGGTGGCCGAAACCGATAGATGCAAGTTTTCATCCGAGTCCAACAATTGCCGTGAGATCGACGATTTCCCCGCCCCTGATGGGGATGACAGCACCAGCATCAATCCTCGGCGATTAATAGGCTGTAACGGTTGTGAAGACATGACCATTCCCTTATCACGCGGCAATAAATTGTCGCTAATATAGCGGTTCACCCCCTATGGCTCAATCACTATTGACAGCGATTAGATTTGAAGAGCGATTGGAATCGTTATTGATTTTGCTGTTTTTTGAACGCCTGCCACGCGCGAACATTGCGATTATGTTCTCCCAATGTCTTGGCAAAAGCATGACCGCCCTTCCCATCCGCCACGAAGTAATAATAACCTGTCTCTTCGGGTTGCAACACGGCTTGCAACGAAGCCTCACCTGGGTTGCAGATTGGCGTGATCGGCAAGCCTTGGATGCGATACGTGTTCCATGGTGAATTATGTTCCCAATGGCGGCGCAATAAACTGGTCACATCCTCACCCGCTTGCCGCAAGCCATAGAGGACTGTTGGGTCAGATTGCAAGCGCATCCCCGCCTTCAGTCGATTGATAAATACCGATGCAACCTTATTGCGTTCTGCCGCAAGGCCAGTTTCTTTTTCGACAATTGACGCCAAGATGATGGCGTCTTCAAGGGATTGAATTGGCAGGTTTTTCTGGCGCCCAGTCCAGAGTTCCGCGAAGCGCATTTCTTGCAACGACTGCATTCTTTTGATCACGGCTCCACGTTCCGTCCCTCGGGTGAAAGCATAGGTTTCCGGCAAAAGCGTGCCTTCCGCCGGTTGCGGCGTGATGGCGCCTGTCAGCCGATCATCGGCGAACAGCGCGGCGGTGATCTCAGTGCTTGTCCACCCTTCTGGTGCGGTGAATTGATGTTGGATAGATTGCCCGTCGTGGATAATATCCATCGCGCTGGACAAGGATGTACCTTTTGGCAGGGCAAATTCCCCAGCCTTGGGCAGATAATTTCGCCCACGCCGAATTTCTTCAAGGCGCATCACCAGCATCGGATGCTCAATCCCAACGCTGTTTAAGCGCGCGCTGATGGCGGCGCGACCATCCCCAGGCTTGATGATCACCGCCTGATCTTCGTTGAAAATCGCCGGGCGATGGAGGATTGAGTGAACATAAATTCCAGCGCCAGTGAGACCAAATATCGTCAAGAGAAATACAGTTAAAAACAACCGCCCTAGCCAAGGCGAAGGCGGTGTTTCTTCATCCGGTATTGTCTTAGCCATGGTAACCCTTTCGTTCCACTTGAGCGCTTGGTCAAGCCTGTCGAAAGATCATCATAACGGATAAATTATGGTTAGTCAGGCTTGCCGACAATCAGCGACGCGTTGGTGCCGCCAAAGCCAAAAGAATTGGACATGG
>CAYNQW010000198.1:0-3500 GCA_964399415.1 uncultured Hyphomicrobiales bacterium | reverse complement strand
ATGGCTCGGTCGACATCACTGTGCACCTGTCAGGTGAAATTGGTGTAAAAATCACTGAGAAGTTGTCCTCTGTCGAGAACGGCGTTGTGCAGATGGCAGATATGTTGCTTTTCTTGCAAGCTGGCGAAGCGCCATTTCTAGGGGTTGATACGCTACCCTATCTAATTCAAGGTCAGGAGGAAATGAAGGTATGGTTGGAAGTCGCTGGCCCAAAATATGATGAGATATTTGCGGCCCACAATCAAAAGGCCCTTTACTACGTCCCATGGCCTTCCCCCGGTGTTTATTCGAAAGAACCAATTGTGAGTGCCAATGACATGTCTGGTCAGCGCATCAGGGCGTTTAACGCTACATCTTTCGACTTTCTTACGAGAATGGGTGCGGCACCGGTAGAATTGCCATTTGGAGAGCTGGCCGCTGCCGTTGCGGCGGGCACTGTAGATGGAGCCGCAACGTCTACCTCGACGGGTGCGAATTCAAAGCTCTATCAGTTTACCAGTCATTTCAACCCACTGAACTGGTCAATGTCACCTGACGCAGTAACGGTGAATCTAGATGCTTGGAATGCTCTTTCAGATGATGAACGCGCTACTATCGAGAGGCTGGCGAATGAAATGGAGTCAGAATTTTGGGGCATTTCAGCCGCTGAAGATAGTTCAAAGACAGCAATCCTTGTTGAGAACGGCATGACCGTTTCCAAAGCTGATGATAGTCTTAAGGCAAAGATGGCAGAGGCGGGAAAGGCCATGTGGTCGGAGTTTTTTGCAAAAGTTCCTGATGCACAGCCAGTTGTCGAAGCCTATGCGGCCAAACTCGGAAAGTAACTAAAAGCACCGGGGCATAAGCCCCGGTGATCTTACCATATGCAACACCTCTTGACCTTAATTGACAGATTGTCTCGATACACTGAAAGCGCTGCAGTGCTGCTCGTATTTGGGTATTGCATCCTAATGTTGACCGAGGTTGTTGCACGGTCGCAGGGACAAAGCCTCTCTTTTACGTGGGAATTCAGTCAGTATGCGATGGCTTCGGTTTTTGCGTTGGCATCCGGACCCGCGATACGCTCTGGTGTGCATGTTCGAATCACAGTTTTGTTGGAGTTGCTTTCTCCAACCTTACGTAAAGCTCTGGATAACCTCGCAAATTTCATAGCTATAGCGATTGTCTCTGTGATCGTTTCAGTTATGTTTTCCAAGGTATCCGTATCATTTGAACGCAATATTTTGGCGACTAGCATCTCTAAAACACCACTTTGGATTCCACAACTGGTTGTCCTTTGGGGCTTGGCGCAGCTGTGGTTGGATCTGCTGGCTCGCATTTGCCGTCATTTATCTGGGCAGGAACATGAATGGCGCGATGAAGATACGGAGCCGTTAGATGTTTGAAATTACTATTGTTACATGCTTGCTCTTTGTGGCATTCCTTGCCGGCTCTGTTTGGATTGGTTTGTCGCTGTTTGCGACTGGTTATTTGCTATTGTCGATCTTCAAACCGAACATACCGATGGATATTTTTTCCAGTGGTGTCATCTGGGGCTCAATTATCCCCACCCCACTTCTATCTCTACCACTGTTCATACTGATGAGTGAGGTTTTGGTCGCTGCTGGTCTGGGGCGGTCTCTTTTCTCCGGTCTTGCTCCCTGGCTAGGACGATTTCCGGGAGGGCTCCTGCACATAAATGTTGTTGGCTCAGCATTGTTCGCGGCTGTGTCTGGATCGTCAGCAGCTACTACAGCTATCGTTGGAAAGGTCAGTCTGCCTGAGCTGCAGTCGCGGGGCTACGACCGGAAACTTTCGATAGGCTCACTGGCTGGTGCCGGTACTCTTGGTTTTCTGATCCCACCTTCGATCATCATGATTATTTATGGTGTTGTGGCTGAGGTTTCTATTTTGGAGCTCTTTGTGGCGGGTGTGGTTCCAGGTTTGGCACTTGCTGGACTCTATATGACTTACATCGCCTTACATCAAATTTTTACGGGTTCGCAACCGCGTCAAAACCGTCAAAACTGGAAAGCACGAATTCTTGGTTTGCGGAATATTGGCCCAATTATAGGGCTTATTGCTCTCATAATGGGATCGCTCTATGGTGGATTGGCAAGCGTAACTGAGCTTTCGGCCGTTGGTGTACTGGGAGCCGTTCTTATTTCTGCCGCCATGGGCCGCTTCTCGTTATCTGCAATGATACGTGCCGGGAGACGCGCCGTGAGGACATCAGCCATGATTGGCTTGATCATAGTTGGCGCTGCATTGCTGAATTCTGCTTTTGGATTTCTTGGGATCCCGAAGGCCATATCCGGTGAAATTGTAAAGCTTAACTTGTCGCCTCTTTTGTTGATCGCGGTATTGCTTGTTTTCTACACATTCCTTGGTATGTTTCTCGATGGAACATCAATAATTGTTATGACTTTGCCTATCACGTTACCGCTGGTAACGGCTGCTGGCTATGACCCGATTTGGTTTGGTGTTTTTATAGTTGTGGCGGTAGAGATAAGTCAGATCACACCCCCGATCGGCTTCAATTTATTTGTCATACAATCTCAGACAGGTGAGTCTATTGGGACGATCGCTCGTGCCGCGATGCCGTTTTTCTTTCTTTTACTTGCCTTCGCACTTTTACTTGGCATCGTTCCACAGCTTGCCCTTTGGTTGCCGGGGACACTTAGATGACGACCTTGCACGCGAAAATAGCCAAGAATATTCTCGAACAGATAAATAAAGGTGTTCTTAAAGTTGGCGAGCGACTGCCGCCAGAAGAGATTTTTGCGGCGGAGCTTGGTGTGAGCCGACAGACCCTACGACGCGCATTTGCAGATTTAGCGGCAGTTGGAGTGCTTACAAGAAAAAAACGCGCTGGGACCGTAATCATATCGGATCAGCCAAAACAACTCTTCAGCATGGCGACGAGTGACGTTAGTGAGCTACTTAGCTTGGGACGTGATACCGAGTTCGAGATATTCGACACCAAAACAGTCCCAACAGAAGAAATTGAGCAGCTAAATGGGCTGGCCAGTGAAACAGGACTTTGGTTGGAGATATACGGCGCGCGGACGATGGCAACTGCCAATCGACCTTTTAGTGTAAATCGCGTCTATGTTCCAGCCCGATACGCGGCTATCGAGCCCCTATTAAAAACCTCTAACTCTTCTGTGTTTCAGGTCATCGAAAATACCTATAATGTCTCTGTCGGTCGCGTCAGCCAATCCGTGCAAGCTGTCGGCTGTCCCCGCAAAGAGTCTGAGATTATGGGCCTCAGTTGTGGCGCTCCAGCACTTAAGATTGAAGCTCAGCTTTTTCAAAAAGATGGTGTGTTGATGGAAGTGTCGATAGCTATATTTGATCCTAGTCAGTTTTTGGTGAAAACCGATGTTGAGATCAGATAAACGCTCGTCGCGTTGTTCGATCTGACCAACAAAGATAAAACACCAACCTATTGCGTTTAGCTCGAATCGCCGCAAGCCCAATGTATGACGAATGGTACGACCCTGTCGCAGAACTTGCGC
>CAYNQW010000197.1:0-3506 GCA_964399415.1 uncultured Hyphomicrobiales bacterium | reverse complement strand
TGATGCCCATCCCAGATGCGTTTCAAGAATCTGACCCACGTTCATCCGTGACGGCACCCCAAGCGGGTTAAGCACCACATCCATCGGCGTGCCATCTTCGAGATAAGGCATATCTTCAGCCGGCAGAATACGCGATATCACCCCTTTGTTGCCATGACGACCAGCCATTTTATCACCAGGCTGCAATTTGCGCTTCACCGCCACAAAGACTTTGACCATCTTCATGACGCCGGGCAGCAATTCATCACCGCGCTGGAGTTTGTCGACCTTATCGTTAAAGCGTTCTTCTAACTTTTTGATGGAATCTTCAAAGTTGGCGATTTGCTCTTCGATGGATTTCTGGCGCTTATCGTTTTTAACCGCGATTTGCGACCAATTTGACCGAGGCAATTCATCCAACAGCGTCGACGTGATCTTGGTGTCGGCTTTGATGCCTTTTGGTCCAGAAACCACGGTCATGCCGGTCAACAGATCATGCAATTTGCCATAGAAACCACGCTCAAGAATTTCACGTTCGTCATCACGGTCTTTGGCAAGACGTTCGATTTCAAAACGTTCAATCGCCCGGGCGCGCTCGTCTTTATCAACGCCGCGACGTGAGAAAACCCGAACTTCAACCACGGTACCAGCACCGCCAGGAGGAACCCGAAGCGAGGTATCACGCACATCAGAGGCTTTTTCACCAAAGATCGCACGAAGCAGTTTTTCTTCCGGCGTCATAGGGGTTTCGCCCTTTGGCGTCACCTTGCCGACGAGGATATCACCGGCTTTGACTTCAGCCCCAACATAAATCATCCCAGCTTCGTCGAGATTCTTAAGGGCTTCTTCGCCCACATTTGGAATATCGCGGGTGATTTCTTCCATGCCGAGTTTGGTGTCTCGTGCCATGATTTCATATTCTTCAATATGAATCGAGGTGAAGACATCATCGCGAACAATGCGCTCGGAAATGAGGATTGAATCCTCAAAGTTGTAACCATTCCAAGGCATAAACGCCACGAGGACATTTCGACCCAGTGCCAATTCACCATCTTCAGTGGAAGGCCCATCGGCCATGATATCACCAGCATTGACCACATCACCGACTTTCACCAACGGGCGCTGGTTGATGCAGGTGTTTTGGTTGGAACGCTGGAATTTCAGCAAGGAATAAATATCAACCGGTGAGACGTCATCTTCATCAATTTCGCTGGCGCGTACCACGATACGCGTCGCGTCGATTTGATCCACGACACCACTGCGGCGCGCCACAATGGTCACACCACTATCGCGAGCCACAACAGCTTCCATGCCCGTGCCGACCAAAGGCGCTTCGGCTTTAATCAACGGCACGGCTTGGCGTTGCATGTTTGATCCCATCAAGGCGCGGTTCGCGTCATCGTTCTCAAGGAATGGGATCAAAGCGGCAGCAACAGAAACCAACTGTTTTGGTGACACGTCCATCAGATCAATGTCTTCTGGGCGGGCAAGACCAATATCACCACCACGGCGGATTGGGATCAATTCACCAACGAATTTACCCGATTTATCCAGTTCGGCATTAGCCTGTGCAATCGTATACCGGCCTTCATCCATCGCCGAAATATAAGTCACTTGATCGGTGACTTTGCCATCCTTCACGGAACGATAGGGCGTTTCGATAAAGCCATAACGGTTGATTTGAGCAAAGGTCGCCAAGGAGTTGATCAGACCAATATTTGGCCCTTCAGGGGTTTCAATCGGACAAATGCGGCCATAATGGGTGGGGTGCACGTCGCGCACTTCAAACCCGGCACGTTCCCGCGTCAGACCACCTGGACCAAGCGCCGACAAGCGACGCTTGTGGGTGATTTCCGACAAAGGATTGGTTTGGTCCATGAATTGTGACAATTGCGATGAGCCGAAGAATTCACGCACCGCGGCAACCGCAGGCTTAGAATTGATCAGATCCGCTGGCATGACGGTATCGATTTCGACTGAACCCATGCGTTCTTTGATGGCACGTTCCATCCGCAACAAACCGATGCGGTATTGGTTTTCCATCAATTCACCAACCGAACGCACACGGCGGTTGCCAAGGTGATCAATGTCATCAATGTCGCCCTTGCCATCTTTCAGATCAATCAACACCCGCAACAGCGCCAATACGTCTTCACGGCGCAGGATGCGGATATGATCATCGGCGTCAATGTTCAAACGAGCGTTCAATTTCACACGCCCCACGGAAGACAAGTCATAACGGTCAGAATCAAAGAACAAACTGTTGAACAGTGCTTCTGAAGTTTCCAATGTTGGCGGCTCGCCAGGGCGCATGACGCGATAAATATCAATCAAGGCTTCTTCGCGTGAATTGTTGCGATCAGCAGCCAAAGTGTTGCGCAGAAACGCGCCAACATTGATGTTATCAATCGCCAGTGTTTTGATTTCAGTAACACTCAAATCGGTCAATTGCGCCAAGATTTCTTCGGTGATGATATCCCCTGCTTCGGCATAAATTTCACCGGTTTCCATATTGACGATGTCATTGGCGAGGTAATTGCCGAAAATCTGTTCTTCATCAATGCGGATTTCTTCAAGGCCGCTTTCGCTCAATTTGCGAAGCGCGCGCGGGGTCAGTTTTTCGCCAGTTTCCGCTACAGCCTTTCCTGTTTTCGCGTTGATCAAATCGCTGGTCAGGCGCGCGCCACGATAACGAGCCGCGTCAAAATTAGTCCGCCAGCCTTTTTTATCCTTGGAATAGGTCACCACGTCATAAAAATGATTGAGAATGGCTTCACGAGACAAACCGTTCACGCGCGTGCGAACCGGTTCAATGCCTTCGGCTTGACAATTTTTGATGTAATCTTCCGAGGCTTCATCCATCAACGCCATCAAAAATGTGGTGGCGGGTAATTTACGCTTGCGGTCGATGCGAACATTGAGCATGTCTTTGGCGTCGAATTCAAAATCCAGCCATGAGCCGCGATAAGGAATGACCCGCGCGGTATGCAACAACTTGCCCGAAGCATGGGTTTTGCCGCGATCATGATCAAAGAAAACGCCCGGCGAACGATGCATCTGAGATACAATCACGCGTTCCGTGCCATTGACGATAAAAGTACCATTGCTGGTCATCAAAGGCATTTCGCCCATGTAAACATCTTGTTCTTTAATGTCGCGGATGGATTTGATGCCTGTGATCTCGTCTTCTTCCCAGACCACCAGTCGCAACATGACTTTCAGCGGTGAAGAATAGGTGATGCCACGTTGCTGGCATTCCTCGACATCGTATTTTGGCTTTTCCAACACATAGGATACATATTCAAGCACAGATTTGCCCGCGAAATCATTAATCGGGAAAACCGATTTGAAGACTTCTTGCAGGCCAATATCTTCACGCTCTGCGGCGGGGACATCGCGCTGAAGGAAAATATCATAGCTGCTGCGCTGAACCTCGATGAGGTTAGGCATTGCAGCAACTTCTTCGATTGATCCAAAGCTGCGGCGAACACGTTTACGACTGTGAAGGGCTGTTACGCTAGATGCCA
>CAYNQW010000196.1:0-3520 GCA_964399415.1 uncultured Hyphomicrobiales bacterium | reverse complement strand
AACACTAACTCTTCCAGTGCAGCCCTCAACTAGTGGCTAAAGCGAAGACGATGTGTCATCCACTTCTCCCGCCACAGCCTCTGAGACCGTCTCAGAGCGGTTGAATGCCCTTCCGATATTGTTGATGTCATTGGAGGTTAGTCCACCGTGTGCAGTGTGACACTATTCTTTATAGGATAAATATCCGCGCTGCTCGACCTGCGGGAAGGCATCACCACGACGGACGTAATTAGCCTGTTGCCGTTCTGACTTTGGTGCAAAATCCCAAGGTTCTAGCCTGCCAACAGATAAAGCTTTATCAATTAGTTTGCGCTCTGTCTGAGAGCGCGTAACATCCTGTTTCAGTTGATCTAGTTGCCAAGTTTTCTCTACCAATATTGTCAGCCTTGCTTCTTCAGGATGATCCTGGCCAGCAAGATTTTTTACTTCTTGAGGATCAGTTTTAAGATCATAAAGCTGAGGCGGATAAGCCCGTGACAAGATGAGTTTCATGTCCTTTTCTCTAACGCAGATACGAGGCGCTGCGGTGCCACCGTCAATATGCTCGCAAAAAACTGGAGCAACAATGGGCTGACCCTGCACAGCAGGGAGGAGGCTTTTGCCATCATATTGAGTCTTAATCTCTTCTTTAGGTATCTGAGCCAACTCAAGCAGAGTTGGAAATATATCCAGCAAAGATGCTGGCGTTTCAACCCGACCAGCATTCTGACCAGGAATAGATAATATCAGGGGCACACGAATAGCAGGATCAAAGAGTGTTTTCTTAAACCACATACCCCGTTCACCAATCATGTCTCCATGATCAGAGGCAAAGATAATGGCTGTATTATCTCCATAACCGCATATTTTTAACGCATCCATCACCCTGCCAAAGAGATGATCAATATATGAAATCATTCCATAATATCCACGCCGAGCACGACGATAATCGCTCTCACTCAAGTCGCATTTATCCTGACCATAGTGATAGTAAAGAGACTGGCTGTGTGGATCACGTTGA
The DNA here is from genome assembly GCA_964399415.1 of uncultured Hyphomicrobiales bacterium. GTDB lineage: Bacteria > Pseudomonadota > Alphaproteobacteria > Puniceispirillales > UBA1172 > JAGWAQ01. The sequence continues at coordinate 2,520 of CAYNQW010000196.1, read as the reverse complement.
TTTACAGGAATATGTGGAACGCGTGGTGGTTCTATCTCTGAATCCTTGTAAAGATCCCAATATTCTTTCGTAATCACATAGGGATCGTGTGGATGTGTAAGAGAGACGGTCATTAGAAAAGGGCGTTTGTCACTTGAGCGTGCGCGAGCGTAAATTTCCCTGACCGCTTGGTGGATGACATCTTCGTCATAATCTATCTGCATGGATCTGGCGACTGGTCCAGCATCCCGAACTGTATCAATCGTAGACACACCAAAGTTATAAGGACGTTCATCATCTTTTGCTGTTTGATTCTCAAACTGTGGTTCTGGTGTCCATGACATATCTGCAGGATAGATTTCTGTCGTTAATCGTTCTTCAAATCCATGATATTGGTCAGGACCGACAAAATGCATTTTGCCAGAAATACAGGTATAATAGCCTGCGGCGCGCAGATAATGGGCAAAAGTAGGTGTAGAAGCAGAGAACTCCGCGCCATTATCATAGGCTCCAATGCGTGAGGGTAATCTTCCTGCCATCATCCCAAAACGGGATGGCGCACAAAGTGGATAGGGGCAGTAGGAGTTTTGAAATAATACTGCGTTTTCTGCAAGTTGGTCGATATGAGGCGTACGACAAATTTTTCCACCATAGGCCTTCAGCACAAAGGAGGTGAGCTGGTCAACCATGAAAAGAAGAATATTGGGTTTGGGATTTTGCATTCACGTCTCCATGCCAACATTTTCTGCGATGGCATTTTTGTAAAGCGCCCGAATATGGTTGGTTATAGATCGACTTCCATCGCCGATTGGCTTACCATCAATTTCCACAACTGGTGTTTGCGCCCCAAAAGTTCCAGTCAAAAAAGCCTCATCAGCTCCGTAAGCTTCATAAAGCGAGTAGTTCTTTTCAAAGATAGGGATACCGTCGGCACGACATAAATCGATCACGTTTTGACGCGTGACGCCGTTCATGCAGTAATCACCGGTGGAGGTCCATACCTCACCACGCCTGACAATAAAAAAATTGCAGGCATTTGTTGTGTTCACAAACCCATGCGGATCAAGCATGAGCGCCTCATCAGCACCAGCCTGTTCAGCCTGAAGGCACGCGATAACACAGTTTAATTTAGAGTGACTGTTATATTTTGCATCTTGTGACATTGGCAAGCCACGAACTTGTGGGACTGTGGCAAGACGAATTCCATGACTTTGAAGCCCATCAATTGGCCGTGAATGTTCCATGATGATAACTAAAGTTGGTCCTGAGCGGCTAAGCGAGGGGTGCTGAAATGGTTTAACTTTGACCCCACGTGTTACCATGAGGCGACAGTGAACATCGTTTGTCATACCATTCGCCTCGGCTGTCATGTTCAAAGCATCAAGGATACCTTTTTTATCCATCCCCACATCAATAGATACTGCTTTGCAGGAATTAAAAAATCGATCCATATGTTCGTTAAAGAACGCCCATTTACCGTTATATAGCCGCATGCCTTCCCACATGCCGTCACCTAGCATAAAGCCACTGTCATAAACTGATATTTTAGCGTCATTACGATGATGCAATTCCCCATTAATATAGATTTTAATATCGCGATTGCGAATGTCATCTTCTGCATCGTGTGTTGTGTGGGTTTCAAAGGTCATAGGTGATTAACACTCTTCATAAAATCTTGTGTGACGGAATGTTCGGGTGCATTGAAAATCTTATTCGGCGTTCCTTGTTCAATGATAGAACCACGATACATAAGTGCCACTCGGTCAGCAACATTCCGCGCAAAACCCATTTCATGAGTAACACAAACAATCGTCATTTTTCTGCTGGCTAAATTCTGCATTACATCCAACACTTCAGAGACCATTTCAGGGTCAAGCGCAGAGGTGGGCTCATCAAAAAGCATAATCTCGGGTTTCATGCAAAGTGCTCTAGCCATAGCCACGCGCTGTTGCTGTCCTCCGGAAAGCTGATCTGGAAATTTTTCAGCGTGAATATCCAAATGCATTCTGGAGAGCTGGAATTGTGCTTCTCGCTGTGCTTCGAACTGTGAAATGCCTAGACTGCGCATCTGCGGTAGGACACAATTTTCCAGCACGCTAAGATGTGAGAATAGATTGAAGTTTTGGAATACCATTCCAACTTTCTTGCGCACCTTGGTAAGTTGACTCATATCATCACCGACTGGAAGTCCCAGAACTGAAATTTCACCTTTATCATAAGGTTCTAATCCGTTCATGCAGCGGAGCAATGTTGATTTTCCCGAACCAGAAGGGCCACAAATTACAAGCGTCTCGCCAGCACTCACATTCAAACAAACGCCTTTGAGCACCTCGAAGGTTCCAAAATATTTGGTAACATTTGATAGTGAAATAACCATATCAGACATGACCAAGCCTCATGCGAGTTTCCAGCCATGCGCCATATCTCGAGAGGCCAAAGACAAAAATAAAATAAATAACCGCTAGAAAAACGTAAACTTCAACAAATTGTTGTGTCCATTCTCCGCTGCCAATCACCGCATTTCCGGATGCCATGACCTCA
>CAYNQW010000195.1:0-3529 GCA_964399415.1 uncultured Hyphomicrobiales bacterium | reverse complement strand
CCCATGTCAATCGCATCCCCCACACAAATGACCCCGATCACAAAAATGTGATTAGGGTGGGGGTGGGCAAAAAATTGGGGGGTTTTCACCGGCCCGCCTTCGTTTTAAGGTCATCGGTGAAAGGCAAGCCGAGATCATGTTACAGCATTGGGATTGAGCATTGGCGGTTTGTTGGAGGTGTGAAGATGTTGATTGATGGGCTGCAATATTGCAACTGGTCGCCAAAAATCTTTCAGGAATGGCGTGATGGGGGCGTGGATTGTGTCCATGTGACCATCGCCTATCATGAAATGTTCCGCGAAACCGTGACCAATATGGAACAATGGAATCGTTGGTTTGAACAGCATCCGGATCGGATTGTGCAGGCCTTTACCGCAGATGATGTGGAAGCGGCGAAAGCATCGGGACGGACGGCGGTGATCTTCGGTTTCCAGAACCCATCGCCGATGGAAGATGATATCGGCTTGATTGAAATCTTGCACCGGTTGGGCGGGCGGTTCATGCAATTGACTTATAACAATCAATCGCTATTGGCGACGGGTTGCTATGAAGCGGATGACAACGGCCTCACCCGCATGGGGCGTGAGGTGATCGAGGAAATGAACCGCGTCGGCATGGTGGTGGATATGTCTCATTCGGCGGAACGCTCAACCCTTGAAGCGGCGGAACATTCCGCGCGGCCTATTGTGGTGAGCCACGCCAACCCGTCGTTCTGGCATCCGGCGCGGCGCAATAAATCAGACGCGGTGATGATGGCTTTGGCGGAAACAGGCGGGATGCTTGGCTTCTCGCTTTACCCCCATCATCTCCATCAAGGCAGCGCTTGCACGCTTGACGATTTCTGCAAAATGATCGCCGATACGGCGGATAAAATGGGCATTGATCACATCGGCTTCGGGTCTGATCTTTGTCAGGATCAGCCGGATTCGGTGGTGGAATGGATGCGGGTGGGGCGTTGGACGAAAAAAATTGATTACGGCGAAGGCTCGGCCAGCAACGCAGGCTTCCCGCCCATGCCGTCATGGTTCCGCGACAACCGCGATTGGCACAATATCCTGAAAGGGCTTGCCAAGGTCGGGTTTTCTGAAGATGATATCGCTAAGATTGCGGGCGGGAATTGGCTTGAATTTTTCCGCCGCTCTTTTCAGCCCAAATCATGAGGCTGAATAAGACTGAATATCATCCATAAAACGTTCATCTTCTTTAAGAAGGATTGGATTTTAGGTGTAGGCGATGGTGATGCGAGTTGAAACGTCTGATCAGAATGATTTGAGCCTTGATTTGCGCACAGCGGATGAGGTGATGCGGCTCGAACGGATGGGGTCATTTCACCCCATGCGGCTGTCTTTCTCGCGGCAATTGTTGCGCCGTATGGCGGCGGAGCGCTGGCAGGTTGAGATGGCCGATTGGCAGATTGATGAGCGCGGCCATGGCCACGCGGTGATCACCGCCACCGGCCCCGATCACACTTATTCGTTGGTGGCTTATAGTCACGACCTTGATGATAAAGACCGCAGCGATCGGGTGATTGCGGAGAAATGGGACGCGACTTTCAGTTTGGTGGATGGTGTGCCTGATGCCGATGCCATTGCCATCATGGCGGACACCGTCTCTAAGCAAGAGGCTGGCCGTCAACGTCATGATCAATTGACCTTGAGCCGCGCCAATAAATCGGTGCGGATGTTCAACCATGTGGTGGATCGCTTGGCTAAGGGCGAACAGCCTGATGCCGAGATGGTCAATGCCATTGGCTATGTCATGCGGACAACGGCGGTTTACGGCAATGGCAAATTTGGCATCAGCGATCGGGCGGCGATTGAAGATCGCGCCGCGATGTTGGGGCCGTTTCAGGTGGAAATGCTGACGGTCTATTTGATCAGGCATTTTTCTCTGGCCTTGATTGAGCATCTCGCCAAGGTCAAAGGCGGGGCGAAGGCGGTGGCGCTGAACCCTGATCTGGCGCGGCATTTTGGAATCGGCAATGCCACTGGCCTCGGGATGGCACCGTTTTTGGTTCATCATCAGGTGCTTTTTCATCAATGGATTAACGCCCGTGAAACAGCGCTGGCTCGGGTGTTAAGCCAAAAAACCATCCGCCACGATCAGGCGGATGCCATCCGATCTTTGGTGGGGCGTGCTCAACGCTATGCCGGGCAATGGCGGGTTGATGACGCCGTTCAATCCGACCGCATCACCGGGCTTGAACAAGATTTGCAACGCCTTGCGCGATGGGTTGATGGCGATTGGGGGGCGGCGGATCACGCGCTCTTAGATTTGATGAACAAAGCCCAGCAAGAATTGCGGCTTGAAGCGCAGGAAATGCTGGTTTCTATTGTGCTTGAGCCGTTTGGTGAGGTGATTGATGATCTGGCCGATGCCATGTCGGCGCGCGAGCAGGTCAGCGTCGATATCAAATCCACCGTGGGGGATGCCTTAACCGCGCTGAACCGAGATTACGGCTGGGCGTTGGATTTGGACTTGCACGACCGCCATCAGCAAGAATTATTCTGGTATGTGTCGGAAGCCAAATTAGAGCCGCGTCTTGGCCGCCGATACGAAGAAGACGGGGCGGATCAAGAAATGCCCTTTGACATCGCCCATCAAATCCAACGACTTCACCCTGATTTAGACGCCGCGCCGCCCGCGATGCTCTTGGCGGAATTTATGATGGCGCATCCTCAGCATCGCTATGTGCTGAAACGAGTGGTTAATACCGCGCGCTATCCCTATGGCGAGATTCGCGACAATCTTGTGGCGGCGACCACTCGACCGATTGATATGTTGCGCTGCAAATTGAGTTTTTTTGGCGCGTCTAAATTTGATCCAAAATCAGATTTATGGACGCGCATCTCGCTTTTCCAAGGGGCGCCGCTGGTCGAAGAACTCAACCCGGAGACGTCGGAAAATTGGCTCTTCGCCGCTATTGATATGCCCTAATCTTTCGATGCTTGTCGCATGACGCATCTCGCCACACTGAAAGCGCCCATGACCATTATTCTGTCTCGAAATGAAATCCGCGCCGAAACCGAAAAAGCCATTCGCGGGGTCGGCAAAACTTGGGGGCAAGCCAAGGATGGCGGGGCTATGGCGACGTGGTTGGTGGCGCATGACGTTCCGTTTCTTGGCGCGCTCACCGCTTGCTTGGATCGGATGGATGACGGCGATGACGGCGGCGCAAGCAGCGCGGATTGCGAAGCGGTGATTGATGGCATCACGCTGGCGGAGATGGTGGCGGGGACGGGGCGCGCTTGGTCTGGGACTGCCTCAAAGCCGCGGTTTCTAATGGCTGGCATGGCGATCGTGGCGAGCGAGCAAGGCTGCGCCCTCACCTTGAAAAAAAGCGATCAAATCCTTGCCGTGGCGAATAACGGTGACGTCTGGATGGCGGGTCATGACCTTACCAAAGATGAGGCTGATGTTACCTTGTCGCCGGGGCATGACGATGCGGAAACGCTCATGCCTTCGGCTTTGATGCCTTGCCGCTGGAGTGCTAGGACAGCCCATGAAGTTCCCGCCGGGTGCTGGGCAA
>CAYNQW010000194.1:0-3545 GCA_964399415.1 uncultured Hyphomicrobiales bacterium | reverse complement strand
ATTGGCGCACCATGCCCATCCATTCGTTGTTGATGATGAACATTTTCACCGGCAAATTATATTGCCGAAGCGTCGAGAGTTCCTGCATATTCATCATAAAGGATGCTTCACCAGCAATGTCGATAACCAATTTGCCGGGATTGCCAATCTGAACCCCCATGGCCGCAGGCAAGCCATAACCCATCGTGCCAAGACCGCCTGACGTCATCCAACGATTGGGCTTTTCAAAACGATAATATTGAGCCGCCCACATTTGGTGCTGTCCCACTTCGGTGGTGACATAAGCATCAACATTTTTAGTCTTTTCCCACAAACGGTGGATCGCGTATTGCGGCTTGATGATATCGCCTGACTGATCAAAACCCAGACAATTGATCGCTTTCCAACTGTTGATTTTGCCCCACCAAGCGCCCATAGCGCTTGCATCTGGCTTGAATTTCATCCGCTTCAATTCTTTGATCAGCAAATCCAAGGCTCGACCCGCATCACCAATGATTGGCAGATCAACTTTGATGTTTTTATTGATGGATGACGGATCAATATCAATATGAATCTTTTTCGAATTGGGCGAGAACGCATTGGTGCGCCCTGTCACCCGATCATCAAAACGCGCGCCAACATTAAGCATGACATCGCAGTGATACATGGTCAGATTGGCTTCATAAGTGCCGTGCATCCCCAACATGCCAAGAAAATGCTCATCGGTGGCAGGCAATGCGCCCAGCCCCATCAGGGTAAGGGTGGTGGGAAAGCCGGTCAATGCTACCAATTCACGGAGTTTATCAGACGCCTCTGGCCCCGCGTTGATGATCCCGCCGCCGCCATAAATCACCGGCTGTTTGGCCGATGCCAGCAACGCCGCCGCTTGCCGAATATCTTCCATTTCTGGTTCGGTAACAGGTCGATACCGCGCGGTCACTTTTTCAGGGATTTTTTCGTCAATTTCGACATCAGCGAATTGAACATCTTTTGGCAAGTCAATCACCACCGGCCCAGGGCGACCGCTGGAGGCCACATGAAACGCTTCACGCATAACCGCGCAAAGGTCATCGCTATTCTTGACCAAATAATTATGCTTGGTGCAGGGGCGCGTGATGCCTGTCGTGTCGGCTTCCTGAAAAGCGTCATTGCCAATCAAATGGGTAGGCACCTGCCCCGTCAAGCACACCAATGGAATTGAATCCATCAGCGCATCGGTTAACCCTGTTACCGCATTGGTCGCGCCAGGGCCTGAAGTAACCAAAACAACACCGGTTTTACCCGTGGAACGGGCATAGCCTTCCGCCGCATGAACAGCTGCTTGTTCATGGCGCACCAAAATATGACGAATGGCGTTGCTTTTGAACAACGCGTCATAAATCGGCAATACTGCCCCGCCGGGATAACCAAAAATAACCTCAACGCCCTCTTCTTCGAGGATTTTGAGGATGGCTTCAGCGCCATTCAATTTTGCATCAGCCGCACCGGAGGATGCTTTTTGGTTTGTTGTTTTGTCCAACCCGTCCATGGGATGACCCTTTCCACATTCATTTTCTAACGTCTATCAATCGACCATTGTTCTTATGCACACGCCATGCCTAGTGCTTGTTCTAAGTGCATTTCAACGCCACCCTCTGAACTTTTGCATCTGAATCGATGGTCAAATTTAATCAAGCGCTTGGCGAGCGCGATCGTGCGTTTAACCATGTTGGATACAAAGGCCAGCGGTGCATTCAAAAGAAATTGCCACAAGACAAAGCGTTTGTGCTGTTTTTTCACAATCGAATCAAGAAGTCAAACCTAAAAACTAACTTTTGGTAAGATTTTTTCAATAAAACTTTCCGAAAATTGCTTATTATACGAAGAATCTTCAATAAAATTAGCCTTGAGTTGATTATTAAACCACGTCATCTGGCGTTTTGCGTAGCGGCGCGTGCCCTGACAACCGAGCAGGATTGAGGCGTCATAATCCATCTCTCCCGTCAGATAGGCGAATACCGGTGGCAATCCGACTGATTTCATGAGCGGCAAAGACGGATCCAAATCGCGGGCAAGCAATGCTTTGGCCTCATCAAGACCGCCATGCTCAACCATCGAGGGATAACGGCTATTGATGCGGTCATAAAGTTCTGGCCGAGGAGGTTCAATAACAATGGATGTCCAAGCCCCATAGATCCGCCCTTCCAACGGCAAAGCCTGCAATTGGCTAAGCGGCTTGCCGGTGGCCAAGGCCACTTCCATCCCGCGGATCAAGCGTTGACGATCACCATCGTGAAGCCTTGCCGCCAAATCAGCGTCATAAGCCGCAAGCGCTTGCCGAAAAGCCGCCCCGCCTTGCTCCTCATGTTGTCGTGTGGCTTGTTCACGATAGATGGGATCAACATCAGGGATAGGCGAAATGCCTTCCATGGCCGCCCGAAGATACATCCCCGTGCCGCCAATCAGGATAGGCAGTTTGCCGCGATGATGAATATCCGCCACCAAATCACGGGTCATGTCCAGCCAACGCCCCACCGAACAGCGTTCCGCCGCATCTAAAACAGCATAGCCATGATGCGTTATCTTTGCCTGATCTTCCGCGCTGGGAATGGCGGTTAAGATCGGCAGGTCGCGGTAAATTTGCATGGAGTCCGCGTTGACTATCTCGCCATCAAGCGCCGATGCCAAGATCATGCCAAGGGCAGATTTTCCGCTTGCCGTAGGCCCAGCGATCATCACCAAAGGCAGGTTTTCGGTTTGCTCATCTTCTTTGATAGACATCTCTTAGGCGATACGCCATAACAAGGCATGATGCAATATATCCTTTCCATTTTGACCAATCACCAGACGCCTCTGCCTGATGATATCGCGCCCCAAGCCGCCGCAATTCTTGCGGCGCATGGCTTGAGTGATGATGGCCACCGCTGGCTGTCCCCTAACATCGCGTTTGAAATGGCGTTTGAGGCGACGATATGCCCGTCTTTTGATCAGGCTTTTTCTGATCTCAAAGCTGATGTAAACATTCTTCCCGCTAAAAACCGCCGCAAAAAACTTCTAATTGCGGATATGGATTCCACCATCATCACTTCGGAATCGTTGAATGATTTGGCTGAATTATCTGGATTTGGTGACGAAGTAGCGGATATCACCGCCCGGAGCATGGCGGGGGAATTGGATTTTTCCCAATCCTTGATTGAACGCATGAAAATTATCGCTGGATCAGATGCTCGCCTTATTGATCGCATCATCAAAGATGCTGAATTGAACGAAGGCGCAGCTTCGCTTGTGGCAACCATGAACCACCACGGCGCGCGCACTATTTTAGCCTCTGGCGGTTTCACCTTTCTGACCGCGGTGATCGCCGAACGTTTAGGTTTTGATGAACATTATGCCAATATCATGGTGATCAAAGATGGTAAGATAACAGGCGAATTAATCCCCCCGATCCTTGATCAAAACGCCAAAGCCACCCGCCTTGCTGTTACCATTGACGCTATGGGGATTACCGCCGATCAAGTCGCCACCATTGGCGATGGGGCGAATGATCGCGGCATGACCGAAGCCGCTGGGTTAGGCGTCGCCTATCG
>CAYNQW010000193.1:0-3552 GCA_964399415.1 uncultured Hyphomicrobiales bacterium | reverse complement strand
GGCTCTTCAGCGTGACCTTCGCCATTATTTTGCCGGCGGTGATGGTTTATTCCGCCGCCGCATCCACCCCCATGTTGGTCTTGGCCGCGATGACGCACATCATTGGCGTGATGGTTTCACGATGGCTGTTCTTCGCCGAAGCCAAGCATACCGTCATGCTCTATTACGGCGAACGGCATTGAGGATTTCTTAAAAAACTGAAATTAAAAAGGGCGGTTCAAACCGCCCTTTTCCATGAAAGCACTGTCATCCCCTCGGCAATAAGATATGATGCGATTGGCGGATTGAGGCATCGACATCACCGCTGATATGTTCCGGGATAAACCCTTCTAGGATGGCTTGTTTGCGTTTAGCCGCCTCTTCCACCAACACGGGCTTGCCCAATTCTTCCCATTCTTTAGGCGATGACCGATCCGCCACAGCAGGATAGACATATTCGGTTTGCATGACATTGATGGTGGCGTCATGCCCCAGATAATGCCCAGGGCCGCCCATGCAAACATCTTTCATGACTTGAATGGATAAGGTCTTTTCATTGACCTCCACCCCACGGACACAGCGCATACATTGACCCAGCATATCATTGTCAATGATCAAGCTTTCAAGGCAGAACCCCAAAAGAGACGCGTGCATGCCCGCGCTTTCATACACCATGTTCAGCCCCGCTAATCCAGCCATCACCGCGGTGCTGCCTTTTTCGTAACCTGATTGCGCGTCAGGCATTTTAGCATCTGCCATGCCCGAAGCCGCCCCAGATGGTAGGCCAAAATGATTGAGCACTTGCGCGCAAGCCGCGGTCAACAGCCCTTGTTCACCGGAGCCGCCTGACATTGCGCCTGTTCTTAGATCCGAAACAAAAGGCCATGTGCCGCAAATGCAGGGATGCCCCGGCACCATGGCGTTGACATAAACAAGCCCGGCCAATACTTCCGCCACCGCTTGCGCCACAGCACCGGCAATCGAAGCCGGCGCGGTTGCCCCTGCTTGCCCAGCGGAAAGCAACAAGACCGGCATCCCGCCTTTCACCACTTCTTCCATCACCAAGCATGATTCCGTGGCAAACCGCAATGGCGGCACCACAAAGCAATTGGAGTTGGATACAAATGGACGCGCCCGCCAAGCTTCTTCGCCGCCCGCGATCTTGTGCAGCATCGCAATCGCTTCTGGCACAAATTCAGCCTCGGTAAAACTTGTCCCGACATGTTTGCGGGTTCCCGCCACGCAAGCGTAGACCGTGTTAATATCAAGATCACGCGCATCAGGAACATCACGCGCCACCATCGGGCGTTGGAAGAAATGGATATTGTCCATTTTTTCCACGATACGAGCGGCGTCATAAATATCTTTTAATTCGCTTTCCTTGTAACTATTGCCAGCAACATCCACCAAATGAACCGCCGCCCCTGCTGTGCCGAAATGCACTTTGCGTCCCGTGAGATCGAGATCAAATTCCGGCGATTGTCCATAAAGCGTTATGGTGCGTGCGGCTTTTTCCAAAGCTTCATTCACCACATGACGGGGGAACCGAACGCGGCCATCTTCCCCGGCAATCGCGCCGACCGAACACATATAATCAATGCCTGATTGCGGGGCTTGGCTGAGGCCAATTTCTTCAAGAATTTGATACACTGCATCGACAACCGCGGCCATGGCGGCATCATCAAGCGGTTGATAGCGGCCACCTTCAAGACCGGGACGAACAGGGCGTAATTCTTCGGCCAATGGCGCGGCACGAAGCGACTTGCGTGCTTGGCGGCCACCCGCGCGACGTGATCGTGGTAGGGGGGATTTATTGATCATCACTTCACTCCAATTCTAAAAAAACTATGCCTTAACGCGTTCAGCGGCAGGATCATACATGGGTTTGAAACTTACTTCTGCTTCGACTCGTTGCCCGGCCACATCAATCATATAGTCGGAAGCAAGTTGCGCCGAAGCATCTTCGCCCTTGTCTCGGCAAGGCACATAGCCCAGCCCAATTGCGCCACCAAGATGGTGACCATAATTGCCCGAGGTCAAGAAGCCCACAATCTCACCATCACGAATAATCGCTTCGTTATGGTAAAGAAGCGGCAACGGGTCTTTTAACTTAAATTGCATCAGGCGGGCGTTGAGTCCTTCTTCTTTTTTACGCATCACGGCATCGCGGCCAATGAAATCACCGAAGCGACCCGATTGCTTGCCAATTCGCGCGGCAAACCCAAGCCCAGATTCCAGCACATGATCTTCGCTTGAAATATCATGGCCAAAATGCCGGAAGGCTTTTTCAATGCGGCAAGAATCCAGCGTATGCAAACCGCAATGCGCGATCGGATGATCCTGCCCGCGCTTCATCAACGCATCATAAACATGCACCGCCATATCGGCTGAAACATAGATCTCCCACCCCAATTCTCCCACATACGTGACGCGGTGGGCGCGAGCGGTGCCATAACCAATTTCAACCTCTTGCATCGTGCCAAAAGGGAAATCTTCATTGGCGAGGCTTTGCGGGATCAAGGGTTGTAAGAAATCACGGGATTCCGGCCCCATGACCACCATGACGCTTTCCATAGCGGTAACATCCATCACCGAACAATAAGCATCATCGGGGATATGCCGCTTGATCCAATTGATATCACGGCGGATTGTCGCCGCTGGCGTCACCACGATAAACCGATCCGCATCAAGCCGCGTGATCGTGACATCCGCCTCAATCCCGCCATGGTCATTGAGAAATTGGGTATAGACAATTTTACCTATATCCACCGCAACATCGTTGCCGGCAACACGTTGCAAAACAGCTTCTGCATCCTTGCCCATGACCATGATCTTGCCAAAACTGGACATATCAAACAGCCCGACTTTTTCGCGAACTGCTTTATGTTCGGCGGCGTTATAATCAAACCAGTTTTGACGTTTCCACGAATATTCATAGGCTGGGCTTTGACCTGCCTTGCGTTCACTTTCGGGCAAGAACCAATTGGCACGCTCCCAGCCATTGACCTCACCAAAGCACGCGCCAGCATCCTCTAGCCGGTGATGCAGGGGTGAGCGGCGAATATCCCGCCCGGTTTCAAATTGCCGATAAGGAAAATGGTCAGCATAGAGCAAACCCAATGTTTCGCTCACCCGATCATGGAGGTATTTTTTATTCACTTGGAAGGGCTGCATGCGGCGGATATCGACATCCCATAAATCCATCGGCGCGTTGCCTTTATCCATCCATTCCGCCAGCACCATGCCCGCGCCACCAGCAGATTGAATACCCACTGAATTAAAGCCTGCCGCAACAAAGAAGTTTTTCACTTCAGGGGCTTCACCAAGGATATAGCGATCATCAGGGGTGAAACTTTCAGGCCCGTTAAAGAAGGTTTGAATCCCCGCCGATGCCAATACAGGCAGACGTTCAACCGCCTTTTCGAGGATCGGTTCAAAGTGATCAAAATCTTCGGGCAAGGTATCAAATTCAAAATCTTCTGGAATACCATTCATCCCCCAAGGTTTTGAGTTTGGCTCAAACGCGCCAAGCATAATTTTACCCGCATCTTCTTTGTAATAGGCGCATTCATC
>CAYNQW010000192.1:1254-3558 GCA_964399415.1 uncultured Hyphomicrobiales bacterium | reverse complement strand
GCCCGCCAGCGCATAGGCGATTCTCAGGGCAAGACCTCCTTGAAAAGAAGTGGCGGATGGTTGATCGGGGGCCCATTGGTTTGTTCCTTAGGGTAGACTAAAGCGCGTTGTCGCAACCGTTCAACCGTGGAAGAATCCGTTGTGTAATGCAACGTGTTCATCGTCCCGTCCATGGCTTCAACAGTTGCAGTGCACGAATCGACCCAGTCACCATCGTTCCAGTATTCAACTCCATTGATGAGGCGAAACTCTGCACGGTGAATGTGGCCGCACACCACGCCATTGTAGCCAAGTCTGCGAGCCTCATCTGTGATGGTCCTTGCAAAGCGGCGGTAGGTCTTGCTGCTTTTTTGAAGCGCACGACGTGCTGCAACCGCAAGCGACCAAGGCTTCAGCCCTAAGCGTCGACGGACCCAGGCGACGGGCCTGTTGAGCTTCATGAGTAGTTGGCAGCCGAAATGTCCTATGTGGCAGAGGAGACGAGAGTGCTGCATGAACAGGTCAAATTCATCCCCGTGGATGACCCAAAGGCGTCGCCCGTCTGCCGTGGTGTGAACCGCTTCGCGTTGAATGGTGATGCCGTTGATGGAAGTATCGGCCCAACTGCGAAATGAATCATCATGGTTTCCTGGAATATACACAATCTTTGTCCCTCGTTCAGATTTACGCATCAGGTTACGAAGGATGTTATCGCAATCATCGTTCCACGACCAACTGCGCCCGAGCACCCACTGGTCGATGATATCGCCAACCAAATAAATGGTCTCAGCATCATGCGTCTCCAAGAAAGCGAGGAGTTCAGCGGACTTGATACCGTGTAATCCAAGGTGCCAATCCGAGAGAAAAAGAGTCCTGTAGTGTTCGGTGGATATGTCCAACTCGTCCCCTCTATGGGGAGCTTATCGCTTTGACGACTTAGGTTGTTGATGGTGAGTTCTTAGATTGCTATAGCGTGATATTGATTTTAACCGAAGCGGCCGGAGACATATCTAGCCGTAAGGTCTTCTTTTGGATCGGCAAAAATCTTTGCTGTTTTATCAAACTCGACGAGTCGCCCAAGGTACATGAAGCCCGTGTAATCACTCACACGTTGTGCTTGAGACATGGAGTGCGTCACGATGACGACCGTGAAGTGCTTCTTGAGTTCGAGAATCAATTCCTCAATTTTCGCAGTTGCGATGGGGTCGAGGGCAGAACACGGTTCATCCATCAGGATGACTTCGGGCTCGACGGCGATGGTTCGTGCGATACACAGACGTTGCTGTTGACCACCGGACAAACTCGTTCCCAACTCGTGCAATCGGTCGTTCACTTCTTCCCAAATTGCGGCTCGCTTGAGGGATTCCTCAACAATACGATCCAATTCTCTTCGGCTTGGCGTGTAGTGGAGACGAACGCCGTACCCCACGTTGTCGTAGATTGATTTTGGGAACGGGTTCGGCTTTTGGAACACCATACCGACGCGACGACGAATGGTGACCAAATCAGCACCTCGACCCATGATTTCTTCACCGTCAAGTTCAATCGACCCGTCGACTTTGCAAATTGGTATCAGGTCATTCATGCGGTTGAGGCAGCGAAGCAACGTTGATTTTCCGCAACCGGAGGGCCCGATCAGGGCCGTGACCGAGTTTCTCTGAAACGGAATTGAGACATTGTAAATGGCCTGGGCGCTTCCATAGTGAAGATCGAGGTTCCTGATCCACATGTGTGCATCACCATCGATGTCGAGGTGGGTGGTGGAGTCGGGGATTTCATCTTTCTTGTCATCCCCGGTTTCCAGAATGGCTTGTCCGCCTTCATCGTCCATGGCTTCCGCGGCTTCACCTTCTACAGCCTCATCTTCATCGTCAGGAGTTTGGTTGCCGACATCATGTTCCTTCAATTCATCAAGCATCGATTTGATGAGAAGTGATTCCTCCGTTGCCTTCTCGCCATCGGTTCCCGAGAGTGAAACAAGAACACTCATGGCTTCTGCATGGGAAAGACGTTTTCCGTTTTCAAACGCCTTTTCTATGGCTGCAATCCGTTGTTCCTCGGCATTGTCTTTCTCGCCGTCAGCAAGAGCCAAACGCTCAGCCATGTCTTTCAGTTGGTCAATGGAGACCGTCGTTTTATCCGTATGTTTCGTCATGTCTTAGAATACCTCCTAAAGTGGGCTCGAAGAAGAATGGCAGCGGAGTTCACAATAACAAGGGTCCCGAGCAAGACCAGGGAGGCTCCTGCAGCAGCCACCTTGAACCCAATAGCTGGCATGTCCGTCCAACGGTACACCTGGACGGGAAGGACCGTGTAGAAACCACG
>CAYNQW010000192.1:0-1244 GCA_964399415.1 uncultured Hyphomicrobiales bacterium | reverse complement strand
AAACCACGGTCATTTGAATCTGGACCAACATATTCGGACGGGTCTGAAGAAAACGGCCCCCTATCAGCCAAGAGGGGCATGTTTTGCAGGTGAGGTTCAATGCCAGGGAACCAAGCAAACAGCCCGTCCAATGAAGGGGTGACTTGGTAGGAGACGTAGAAGAACGCATCGGGCTCGGTGAACACCGAAGCAACAGCGCCAACCAAAATCAACGGCGCTGCTTCGCCCATGATTCTGGACATGGCGAGGATGGTTCCTGTCATCATCCCGGGCATGGCATGTGGAAGAACATGGTCCTTGGTCACCTGCCACTTCGTACAACCTAGGCCGAACGCACCGTTCCGCAGTGAGGGGGGAACGGCGCGTAGGGCTTCTTGTGAAGAGATCACGATGGTGGGCATGGCCATGGTCGCCCTGGTCATCCCTGCCGTCATCACCGTTCCGCCAAGCCCCAATCCAATGCCGCGGTCCGTCAAAAACATGGCCAAGCCGAACAGACCAAAAACGATGGCCGGCACACCCGCAAGGTTGGTGATGAGGGCCTGAATTGTACGTCGAAGACGGTTGTTTGGTGCGTATTCCTCAAGCCAGATGGCGGCGCCAATGGACAAAGGAATGGCAAAGAGCATGGTGTAGCCAACAACGTAAACGCTGCCCCAAAAAGCAGCCCTCAAACCAGCCTTGTACGGCTCAGACGAGGTGTAATCCGACCAAACAAACGGAATATGAACGGCGAGAGGTATCGTGAAGAACCCGATGGTGAGGAGCACCAAAGAGGCCGTGATCCATCCTTGTCGGCCTTTCACGACCAGTTTAAGTCGGTCAAGCTGAATGTTATCCGTTCGAGTCAATTGCAGACCCGCCAAAACAAGACGTTTGACGCCAGACATGATCAACAAGAGCATAATGGCTCCAACAAGCCACCCTTCAATGAACACCCACTGAAGTGCGATAAAGATGACAATGCCGGTAAACAAGAGGAGTCCGAGGTCGACCAGGCCATCGGCCCGCGGAACGCGAGTCTCGGGGCGGATGCCAAAGATTTCAGAAATTGAAACCAGCAAGGCAATACCAGACATGATGGTTACGGCGCCTCCGATGGTGAACGTGAACGGGATAAGAAGCGTTTGTTGGTTTTCAGCAAATGTGCTCAAGAACATGGAGGCGAAAACGATGAAGAGAACAAGCCGAAGGGCGATGCCCACAAGACGACCGATGAGTTCTGCGGCAAAGGAACAGTAAGA
>CAYNQW010000191.1:0-3565 GCA_964399415.1 uncultured Hyphomicrobiales bacterium | reverse complement strand
CAACTTGTCTAGTCTTTCCTCATGCACCCGATAACTAAAACCGGTCTGCCTGTCAGACCGGTTTTTTTCTGAACATTTATGAACCTGTTGGTGATGCTGCTAAAGGATCATGGTTTTAGTTCATGACAATTTGCTAATATGATAACATAACTTTTGGTAAGTCTAACTTGGGGTTATAGCCCAAGGAGATATTTATTTTAGGGGATACTAACAGCGTTCTGCCAATGATCAATATGCCCCATATCTCTATGTTGTTTGTAGCCATTGGTGGGCTTTTATTAATCTGTCTGGTAATGCTGATCATCATCTTGCGTCTGCGCCAAGAGCATCAGCACCTCAAAGCTGAGATTGCAAAAACCCATGACAATCTGGAACAGATCATCGCGGCACGCACGCTTATGCTTCGGCAGGCTGGGCAGGCTGTGTCCGAGTCTATTGACTATGCCAGCAAACTGCAACGAGGGCTGTTGCCATCCCTTGATGCCCTTGAGGATGCTTTTGGAAAAGTCACTGTTTTCTGGCAGCCAAAAGATGTGGTAGGCGGAGATTTCTATTGGTCTGGCCAGATGGGAACAGCAAGGGTTCTGGTGATCATGGATTGTACGGGCCATGGCGTACCGGGCACATTTATGACGATTATTGCCCATTCTGCCATGGAACAGATTTGCGCTACCCATAACGCCTCTCACAGCCTAGGCAAACAACCGCCTCATCCCGCAATAATCCTGAACGAACTTCATCATAGGATCATTGCGCTATTGCACAAAGATCATGATAGACCAACAAGGAACGAACCCTATGATGGTTATCATCTTGTCATATGCCCAAACTCCTATATAACGACTTGAAATACATAACGGCAATCAGACCTCATCATGACAGCATCTGACACATCTGAACAAGTTCCGATTTTCTCGTTTGCCACAGGTGAACTTGGCCCAATTTCCAACTGGTTCATCCGAAGCCTAGAACGTTTTACAGGACAGCCGCGTATCAAGCGACTTTATCTTGATTATGTCAATGATGGGCGACCAGACGAACTGTTTTGGCAGGATGCCGTTAGCCGACTGAACATCACAGCGAATGTCCATTTTGAGCCTGAGGCCTATATTCCAAAAACTGGGCGGCTTTTGGTAATTGCTAATCATCCCTATGGTGTGGTTGATGGCTTAATTTTATGTTCTGAGGTATCTAAAGTTCGGCCTGATTATAAAATCATTACGCATCAGGTGTTGCGTCAAGCGCCTGCGGTCAAGCATCAGATTCTGCCCATCGATTTCGCGGAAACCCCTGCTGCCCTTGCCACCAATATGGAAACCCGTCATGGCGCGGTTAAACAGCTTCATGATCATGGTGCATTAATCCTTTTCCCTTCTGGCGGTATTTCCCTTGCCCCACGCATTATTGGAACCGCGCGGGATGCCCAATGGAAAACCTTTGCTGGCAAACTTGCTCAGATTCCCGATACTATGATCCTGCCTATCTTTTTTAGTGGTCAAAACAGCCTAAGCTATATGGCAGGCCGAAAAATTAGCCAGACGCTTGGATATTCGCTGATGTTTAGGGAAATTTGCCGGATGATGGGACAGGATATTAAAGTCACCATTCGCAAACCAGTCCACAGCTCATCTCTCAAAGCCTTTAAAGACCGGAATGAAATTACCAACTATTTGCGCAGCCTCACCTATGGTCAGGACAGGGCCTGAGTTAAGGTTCCGGGACTAATACTTTCCGCCAGACAGCGCCAGTGCTGAGCTGCTAGCATAACAAAATACCCCTCACCTTCTTTGGCTTGCATCGATACCCTAATATGTTGTCCGGCCTTTAGTTCCGGATCATGTGAGGCCATAATGCGATTTGACGTGCCAATTTTCTTCCCCGCCTCTATCCTAAGCCCATCAAGTGGCCATTCCAGCCCAGTTGAAGCCAAAAACCCCTGCCAAACCAGGGGCCATACCGATAACCGTTCCCCTTGTGGAAGCAGAGCGTTAAAATCCTTGCGGCAGTATATGACGGCATCATGACGACCGATTAATAGCATTGGCGTCTGGCACCGCGCCAAGGCGTGCAAAGCGGCAAGAGAATGATCAAAACGCCGACCAAGAAAGCCAAAACCTAAGCATAGGGGCGCCCTTAAACAGGACAGAGTTTTTTCCAAGTCTGTGCTGTTCTGATCTGGCATGGCAATAAGCCGTTCTGCTGGAAAAAGGCTTAGGTCACGGATCGAATCAAAATCACCAATTATATGATCTGGCATCACACCCATAGATTGCGCCGCATCCGCACCACTATCAGCGGCAATAAGCGGATAATCCGCCAATAAGGGCGTTATCATCGCCGTGTCATAACTGCCCCCACCCAAGGCGATGACTGGGCGTGAATAGGTCAACAAAGGCGTATCATTATGACGATCATCATTCATGCTAAACCATAACCCCAGCCACATGATCAGGCAAAATAAAACCGCATAAACAAACCCCCGATGCCATTTTCTGCACCGGGGGCTGTCATCTTAAATGTGGGTGTTGTGATTGCGAGGGTTATTTCGCTGAGGTGGCAGCCTCTAGCTTGTCACGCAATCCATCACGATAGAGCGCCTTGCCAAGGGCAACACACATCAATCCCATGACCATGGTAAAGGGCAAAGCCCCTATGATCATCGCATTTCTGAGTGCATCCATGGGATTATCTTCCCCTGCCGACAATATCAACGTACCGATAACTGCCGTCAGAATAAGCCCCCAAACAATGCGATGCTTGATCCCTGTTTCTTGACTACCACCGGACATGATGGTGTTCATCACCAGAATACCCGAGTCTGCAGAGGTAACCAGAAAAGTCAGAATCAACACTACACACTTCATGGTTAGCACGGATAGGAAACCCCCACTGATCATTTGCTCAAGGGTGGCAAACAACTGATTAGTTTGTGATGCGCCAATGATTGCGCCTTGTGCTACCCCAGAAATTTCAAGATCAATGGCAGTTGCCCCAAGGATGGTCATCCAAGCAAAACAAACCAAAGCCGGAGCAATAACACAGCCAAGGATAAATTCCCTGACCGAACGGCCCTTTGAAATACGCGCTAGAAACAGCCCAACAAAAGGCGAAAAGGCAATCCACCACGCCCAGTAAATGGTCGTCCATGCTGACTGCCATTTAAATTGACGCCCTTCATTACCAGCGTCATACACCGCCGCAAGCGTAGCATCTCCTAATGCCAAGGCGTTTTCATTCAGACCAGACTTAAAGCCCTCAAAGCTTCCCCATGGGTTTGTTGCCCCAGCCATCAGATCACCAGCCATTGGCATGGCGGCTGACGGAAGTGCTGATGCAAAATTACTAGCACTTTGTGGGCCGTAAGCCAAAAAGCTCAGTGATAAGAAATGCATGATGTAATCCAAAAGAGCGGACACATAAGTACTCATTGCAAATAGGAAAGATCCAAAGATGATAAAGACAGACAAAAGGATCAACGACAGGACAAGATTAAGGTTGGAAAGATATTTCACCCCTCGCCCAACACCTGATACGGCTGAGATAATCGATAGCCCCATGATCATAA
>CAYNQW010000190.1:0-3608 GCA_964399415.1 uncultured Hyphomicrobiales bacterium | reverse complement strand
TCTCCATCCGAGAAAATCATCTGGTCGGTGACTGCATGATTTATGCCAGATTTCATCGCCGTAAAAATTCGCTTTATTTTTCGACTTGGCACGGCTTTTGCCTCTCTTCTTTATTAATAGTGATCTGCACTCAGGATGAATGTTGTGACGATTGAGATAAAAGGAAATGAAAACAATATGATGACAGGTTCTTCATGGTCTAACGCCATAATGAATTGTCGGTTTTCTGACGGTCAAGGTTTCGACACCGTGACCGGTGATCAATCCGAACGCATCACCCAGATCAAGGGTTCATCCCAGTTACGAAGAGAGATGAGATAATGGACGCCGTTTTACAGCGATTGAATCTTCCGAATTTACGATCTGCGTTTAGTGGAAGTATTCTGCCGGCTGGGATTCTGATCCTGGTCGCCATGATGGTGCTGCCGCTTCCTTCACTTCTTCTTGATGTGTTTTTCGTGACGAATATCTTAGTGTCTTTGTTGGTGCTGATGGTGGCCATGCACACCTATCGCCCGCTTGATTTTTCCAGTTTTCCTAGCCTGTTGTTGATTGCTACGGTATTGCGCCTTGGCCTGAACGTGGCCTCAACCCGGGTGGTCTTAACCGAAGGCCATAGCGGAAGTGACGCGGCGGGTGAAGTGATCGAAGCCTTTGGTGCTTTTGTGATCGCAGGCAATTACGCCGTCGGTATTTTTGTCTTTATTATTCTCATTATTATTAACCTTGTGGTGATCACCAAAGGTGCTGGCCGTGTATCGGAAGTGTCGGCGCGCTTCACCCTTGATGCAATGCCGGGCAAGCAAATGGCGATTGACGCTGATCTCAACGCTGGGGTGCTGACCAATGAAGAGGCCAAACAAAGACGCGAAGATATTGCCAGTGAGGCGGATTTTTATGGCGCCATGGATGGTGCGTCAAAATTTGTTAAAGGGGATGCGGTCGCTTCTATCCTTATTTTGGTGATTAATGTGGTGGGCGGTTTGATCATTGGCATCGCTCAACATAATATGCCTGTGGCTGCGGCGGCGGAAAATTATGTGTTGCTGTCCATCGGTGATGGTCTGGTGGCGCAAATCCCATCGCTGTTATTGGCCATTTCCACGGCGGTGATCGTGACGCGCGTGTCCTCTACGCAAGATATGGCCGAACATATTGGCCGCCAGATTAACCTGTCACGGGCATGGATACCTGTGGCGGTGGTCTTGGGCTTGATCGGTCTGGTGCCCGCCATGCCAAATTGGCTTTTCTTGTCGGGGGCGGCGATATCCGCCGGTCTTGCGTTTATGTCCTATTATAAGGAAAAAAATCAGGCGAATGATGACCCCATGGAAGCGGCTGAAATGGAAGCCGAAGAGCCTAATTCAGACGCCATCACCCTTGAAGATATTGCAGATAATTCCGCGGTGTCGATCCAATTGGGGTATGGCCTGATTGAAATGGTGAATAACGAAGATGGCGGGCTGTTGAGTTCACGCGTCACCGGCATTCGCCGTCAAGTTTCCACCTCGCTTGGCTTTGTCGTGCCTTCGGTGCGTATTCGTGATGACATGAAATTGCAGGCCAATACCTATCAAATTAAGATTGGGCAAACGATTGTGGGTGAAGACAAGATTTACCCAGACCGCAAATTGGCCATCGCGGGCGAAGACACAAAGGTCAAAATTGACGGCATCGAAGTCAAAGACCCAACTTTTGGCATGGATGCGATTTGGATCGCGTCCAATCAAGTGCGGGATGCGGAAAGCCGCGGTTATGTGACCATCGCCCCTGAATCTGTTCTGGCCACGCATTTGAGCCATTTGCTCTATAAATACGCCGATCAATTGGTGGGGCAGGATGATGTCCAGAAATTGCTCGATAACTTGGCCAGTTCCGCGCCGAATTTGGTTCAGTCGGTGGTGCCTAAACTGATCCCGCTTCATAACCTGACCGGTGTGTTGCGGATACTCCTGCAAGAACGGGTGCCGATCAGCGATATGCGCCGCATTCTGGAAAATATTTCGCATCTGGTGTCGCGCAATATGAGCATCCCTGATATGGCGGAATCGCTGCGCCCGGAATTGGCGGGGATGCTGATTCAGCAAGTGGCGCCGCTAAACAGCCCATTGCCGGTGATCACTTTGAATTCAGAATTGGAAAATATGCTGATCACCATGGAACGTCAAAGCGGTGAGGAAGGGCTTGTGCTGGATGCCGCCTTGTCTGAAAAACTGCTGACACGTCTTAACCAGATCAATGATGATATGTCATCGAACAGCAAGCAAGCCGTCTTGGTGGTTTCCCCCATTATTCGGCGCTCCCTGTCGAAACTCATTCGTCATCATATCGACGATATGATTGTCATTGGTTTCACTGAAATTCCTGATAATCGCAAAATTGAACTTGTCGCCACCATCAGTGGTGATGCTGAAAGTTGAGCCAGTTAAGGAGGACTCACCATGCCAACCATTACCGTATCAGCGATCGATAGCGCCACCGCCATGGATCAGATTATCGCGCAACTGGGCGAAGACGCGATGATCCTCGATACCAAGACCAAAGATGGCAAATTGGAAATTCGAGCCACCAATGACTTGGCTTTTCAGCCCAAAAAGGCAAAGCAGGTCAGCGATGTCTTCTCAACGATCATGCGCGAGGAGTTAAATCCCCCGCAAACAGGGGATCGGGCTCGTTCAGTGTTAAACGCCACGTCCAAAGGGCCGTTGATGGATAAAGACGCCGCCGATGCGTTTTGGCAAAAACTTGACGGTCGTGACAATGCCGCCACGCCGCAAGCCAACGCTAATAACAGCGACGATCAAACGGCGCGCGAAACAGAAACCAATATTCGGATGCGCCGCCTGCAATGGGAAAATGAGCGTCTCGAAAAAGAAGCGACGGCCTTAAAAGATTTGTCGCGTGAAGCCGTGGATACCGCGCGGCAATATTTTGAGCAATCCTCGTTCCATAGCGAAGAAACCAAGCGCACATTGGAAAATTTCCGCCAGGAATTGGCCAGCGTTCGAGAATCCATGATCGATGAGCAAGAGCGCGTGTCTAAAAAGAAGTCGCGGCGGCGTCTGGCTATGCTGATGACGGCTGGGGTGATGGCATTATCCGCCGGGGCTTATGGGTTGCAATACCAAAGCGAAACGGTGATGCCATGGGTCGATAAAGCCATGACTGTGATCGGCGCCACCATCAGTGTCAGCATGGATTACATCAAAGTCAGCGATCTCGAAGCCACGCGCATGGGCGACACCATCAAAGTCAAAGGCATGGTGATCAACAATTATCCCTTATCAGCAGAAGCCCCAATGATTCAGTTTGTGGTGAAAGATGACCAAGGTTTTGTTTTGAGCGAACGTGCGGTCAAAATTGATCAACCGGCGCTGCGTCCGGGCGAGCCTATCCTGATCTCAACGCAATTGGTGCTGACAGATCGACTGGATGATCATGTGGTCACAAACGTAACGGCTCAGGCGGTGGATAAAGCGTCTTTGTCCATGTCATCACTGCAAAATGAATCCACCATTTAATTTGGATCAGAAATTGCATATACAGTTGGTAATGTGCCAATATTAGAGAATGTTAATGCCTACATCTATTGCAGTATCGAGTGGTAA
>CAYNQW010000189.1:0-3645 GCA_964399415.1 uncultured Hyphomicrobiales bacterium | reverse complement strand
TGCTGGAACATGAAACCAATGAGCAAAAACGCCTCGGTGTGCTCGCGGCGCGGGTATATCTGTTGCGGGAAAAAATTGCTTATCTGCTGGAGCAGGCCTTCGATAGTGATAGCGCCGAGATGATCCGTGATCGCCATTCCAAAAAGATGGAAGGCCTTAAAAAACCATCACCATCACAGAAAAAAGACGCGAAAAAAGATGAAGACCAGGTTGATGCCAAAACTGGCGATGGATGGATGCGGGTTCGCATATTAGAAGATTCTGAAGTGAACGAAATTCGCTTCCCTGCCGGCGTCGTGATTGATGTTCACACCAGCGATGCACAAAAATTGGTTGATGCGGGCAAGGCGGAAAGAATTATTCAAGACAGCGCGGACGATAATGAGATAGGTGAAGCCGAAGCGGCGGCGACTGACGCGGCAGACGAACAATCAGCGGCTACATCGGAAGATCAACCGAAAGACAAAACCACAGATGCCTCGGCGGATGAAGACCCCAAAGCCGAAGAATCTGATGATAAGGTTGAGGAAACGGCGGCTGAAGATGAAAAAAGTTAACAGGATGGAGTCAATTGAGGCTCGATTTGCGTTGACGCGCCGCTCAATGCTCAAAGCCCTATGGCCGGGGATGGTTTTTTTAACCGCCGCACCATTAATGGCAAGTTGTGAGCGTTTCCGTCACGAAAAATACGCCTGTTCGCTCAATAAATTGGGCATTGTGGAAATTATTGTTAATGATGATCGGGCAGGGGCATCCGCCACCATCACTAAAACCACCGGGGATACCTTAATGACGATTGGCAGCATCACCGATGATCAGATGATCATGGCCAATGATGACCTGGTGCTGATCATTAACCGCAATAGCGGGGTCATGCAGGCGACATCCGGCAGAGTGACCAGTTACATCACTTGCGAAAAATCCTTATTCACCATGTAGATTAAAATATCGCCGCTACCGGCAGAAGTTATTCATCGCGTTGGCGAAGGTTTTGCTCAAGATCAGCGAACCAACTGAGCCGAGCGTGTGTCTGGCTTTCGAGTTTTGAAAGACGCAAGACAATAGCCGTGAGGCGTTCACGGTCTTGTTCGGTGGCTTTCAGATGGCCTTGTTCCAAATCCCTTTGCAGATCATCAAGATGTTGTTGCAACTGAGATTGAAAAGACGGTGAGGCAACCGCGGGCGGGTTTGCGCCTCCCTCAACAGAAAACGCATCATCAAGCATCCGCTCAATGACGTTACAATATTGTTCAACAGTCAAAACTGTCATCAGAACAAACTCCTGATGACAGTTTAGCTTTTCAGATCGCGATAGGCATCCATTAACGCGTCAGTAATCTGATCCACATCAATTGGATATTTACCTTGAGCAATCGCATTTTTAATGCGTGCAACCGCTTCAGTGTCGACAGGTGGCTTTTCAGCCAATTGGGCAACTACCTTTGGGGTGTCGATGCTGTTATCCACTGAGGCTGTTGGCAAATCTCCAACCGCAGATGAACCAGAGGTGCTGAGATCAGCGACGGCATCATTACGACGCTGGCGCGGAACATCAATCCTGTTCATTGTGTTTTTAATTGACTCAACCATTGGTCTAGCCTCCTCAGACATGTTAACGACCCACTGGAGAAATATTTTAGTGCATTGGTGAAATTTTTCTTACGCCAATCACTTTTCCAATAATCGTCTTACCGCTCGACAGATTTTCGACTTTCACCATCTCGCCAGATTGCCCATTTTGCAACGAAATCCCAGACATTTCCACATAAATTCCGTTTTGCGAATAAGCGATCAACACGGGCTTTTTTTCTTCCACCAAATAGCGCGGCTCCAATTGACGGGATTTGATGGGGTTTTTGGCGGTAATGGGAGTCCGCACCTGCCGTCCAATAACATCATCTGCGCTATGGAAAACGCCGTAATTTTGCTGCGCTGAAATCGAAACCTCGATGATATCTTCCGCCATGATCATTTCGCCTTTCACCACGCTTCGGTTTAAGGCCAGCGCGGTGAGCGAGCCAGGTTGGTCATTGGTTTTGATTGTTCGTTTTTTGGTGTTTCGGATGGCGGTTTTGCGATGAGGTTGGTCCATTTCCACGCGCACCAGAAACCGCCATTTCGGATCATCTGGGCAGGTGACTTTGATGGTTTTCCAACTGTTGAATAGCGGCGCAACATTAATTCCGCTGGGGCAAGGGTGATGCGCTTCGGCGGGATTGATTTGCGGTTGGCCAGCAATCTGATGACGGCTCAGTTCGGCCTTGATGGCGTGATCAATTTCTGCGCCGGTTAAAGATTGTTCAGCGGCCATCACGGGCAAGGCTAAACCCAGCCCTAGCGCTACCGTCACCTTAACTGCCAAAGAAGAAAATCTGGTTGCGATTGTCGGTCGTGTTGCTTGGTGTGTCATTGGGTGTCCCCATGATTAACGCTTTGATTTCATTCAATGATGGCAAGTGTAAGGTTTTATCCGCATAAAGATAATGCGGGTTGTTGCGGACAAAAGCGTGCTTGTTCTTCATGACAATTGCCATTTCAACAAAACGCATATTAAGGCCGCTTCCCGCGTAATGTTTTTCCATCACATGGCTCAGGGTTTCGCCAGCGCCGACTTTGTGTTTAGCGGAATAGTTTTCATCCAAAACAAAGGGGTTGTTTGAATCGGAATAAGCTGAAGATTGCCCAGGATATTCAAGGACGATCAATGGCGATTGGCCAAACGCCGTAAAGGGGGTGAGGCTTAACACGCCCACCATCAAAAAACGTTTCAGGGTCATCATTGGGCTAACTCCATAAATTCAACAGTTTTTCCCGCAAGTGTTGCCAGATCACGGTTGGCGTTTAACGGCACCAATTGCGCTTGCCGATCGGTCAAGGATGCGACGCGCAGCACGGTCCAGTTCATCTCGCCATTGCTGGTTACGGCCAGTGAATGTTCATTTAAGCCTTGATTGCGGCCAAAAGGAACCGAAAGGCTATTGTTGCTCAAAACAAGCCGTGCTTGCAATGGCTCACAAGACATTCCGCTGATCGCCGCCTCAACCACATTGGGGATATAATCCCGCATCATCTTGGTCAAATCATCCCGGGTTTTTTGGGTTAATTGATCAATGGTGGTCAGTGGCGTTGAACGCTTAATTGGGATTTGCACGCGGGTGGATTTGCTGAAGGCTTTGTCGTAACTGCGGCCATGATAGCCGTGCAAGGTCAGGGTCAAAAGGATGTTTTCTTGGCGAATAAGCCCGGAACCAGACCGCTCATGCGTCATCCGAATCTCAGGCACCAGCGCGAAATCACCATCGCTCACCCGAACCACCCCGCCGGTCAACGCCGCGTAATCAAACGCGTCATTGTTATTGGTCAAATGAGTGGCAGAAAATTCTTTGTTGCTGGCATTGCGAAGGGCAATTTTATCTTGAAGCGATAGTGACTTAGCGATATCGCGCATCAAAACAGGGCTGAAAGCCGATGCCCAGCCGGGGACTTTTGCGCCAATTTTAACGACAGGCTTATAAAGCGTGGCGTTGATCACAGGCCGGTTGCATTCAGCATCATTCTTTTCGCCCAAGATGGCGCGAATAACCACGGTATAATGGGTGTCGTCTTCCATTTCATTGATGATGGTGTAATCCATGATCATGCTGG
>CAYNQW010000188.1:0-3667 GCA_964399415.1 uncultured Hyphomicrobiales bacterium | reverse complement strand
AGAAATTGAGCGAAATATTCCGGTGTTTCGCAAGGCATCCCGAAATTGCGCTGGCCTGTTCAAGGCTGAGTCGATCTTGTTGACGCAAGCCAATTGTATCGCGGATTTCGGCTTCATATTCGGTCAGCACCGCAAGCGTTGCAGGCCCGGCTTCCTGCCGACCATTAAGGTCTTTGTCATAGGCTTTAATGGCTTTTTTGATGGCAGAGATCGCCTTCTTTGGCTTTTCACGCTTTTTGCGGAGCGCTTTGCCAGCCTTTGACAATTCCTCATCAATCGCCGAGGTGCCTGGAATCGCGTTCAGACTCGATGAAACCGCTTTGATTGCTTCCCGTGCCGCCTCGTGATCACCATCTTCTTTGACGACATCAAGCAAGGCTTCGAGATCAGCGCCCACCGCCGCCAAGGCATCGGTGGCGTTCAGCACCGCAATGGATCGCACAAGACCATCGTAACTATCGTCCACGGTTTTGCGATAATTGCGCTGGGCTTTTTCTAAATTAGATCGGATGGCGCGATAGTCTTTATTGACCTGTTTCCATTCGGCAGGAATCATGCCTGTGAGCCGAATATTTTCAGCCTCAAGCGCAGCAATTTCCGCGTCATAATGCGCTTTTTCATCAGCATCATCGGTGCCGCGAAGTTCCAATTTGATGCTTTCAATCTCACGCTTGTGGCGGCGAATATCACGTTCAAGATCACGCACCAAAGTATGAATCGGACGATAATTCACCGACGCTGCTTCAACCTCAGTTTCAGCGGTGCGAACATCTTTAACCAGATCAAAAACGCCGCTGACGCCTTTGACGGTCATGTTCAGATCACGCTTGATATCCGCCGGCAACTTTGACAGGTCAAGCGCCGCCACTTTAGCCGTTGCCCCTTCAATATGGCCGCGATCCTCGACATAGAAATCAAACAGGTAATCTTCAAGGCAAGCCTGAAGTCGAGGGTTTTTTGGCGGTGGTGCAGTTTCAGACGTCAGGTAAGTCCGCACCGGCAGGTAATTCACCAAAGGCGGGTAAAAGCCCACAATCGCCAATCCAACCAATTGCAACGCAATAAACGGCACCACCCCGCGATAAATATCAAGCGTGCGCACCGCGCTAGAAGCGACCCCTCGCAAATAGAACAGCGCAAAGCCAAAAGGCGGCGTCAGGAAGGAGGTTTGAATATTCATCCCAATCATCACGCCCAGCCATACAGCGGTGACATTCGCCGAAGGATCAGACAATAAAATAGGCGAAACAATCGGCACCACCACCACGGCGATTTCAATGAAATCAAGGAAGAAGCCCAGCAAGAAAATCACCAGCATCACCACGATAAACTGTGACCAGAACCCCCCCGGCAAGCCGGTGAGGAATTCTTTGACGATTTCTTCCCCGCCAAAACCTCGGAAAGCCGCGGTCAGCATCGCCGCCCCCAGCAGAATGATAAACACCATTGAGGTAGTCTTAGCGCTTTCCAGCATCACCCCGTTAAGCGTGTCTTCAATTTTGAACGTCCGCCATCCTGACCAAACCACCGCGTAAACAAAAGCGATGACCGCCACTACGGCTAGGGTGATGCCCAGCATATCCATGCCTGTTTCAATCTTGCGAATATTCAGGGAAAAGGTATTGAGCAAAATCGCAATCACCACCATGGAGATCGTGGCAAGAATGGCCGGATAATAAGCGTCTTTTTCACCTTCGCGCAGACGATAGCCTGCCATGATGGTGGCACCAACCGCGCCAATAGCACCGGCTTGGTTCACCGTTGCGATGCCCGCGATGATAGAACCCAGCACCACGAAGATCAGCACCAATGGCGGCACCAAAGACAAAATGACTTTCTTGACAAAAGCCTGTTCAAGCAATTTACCGTCATAAGGCACCGCTGGTGCGGTGGACGGTTTCAGCAAAGCCGACGTCAAGATATAGGCCATATATAAACCCACCAAAATCAACCCCGGGATAAACGCGCCAAGGAACATATCCCCCGCAGACGTCGACACAATGTCTAATGTCGATGGCATGGAAAATTCGCCCGTGGCTTCCTTAAACAAGGACTTGCGTTCGGAGGCCGCCTGATCCGCAGCGCTCGCCAATTGGTCGGCGAGAATAATCAACACAATTGATGGAGGGATGATCTGCCCCAATGTGCCTGAGGCGCAAATCGTTCCTGTCGCCAGCGGTTTTGAATAATTATTGCGCAACATCGCGGGCAAGGAAATCAGCCCCATGGCCACCACCGTAGCGCCAACAATCCCCGTGGTGGCGGCAAGCAACGCCCCCACAAACACAACCGATATTCCAAGACCACCAGGGATCGGGCCAAACAACTGCGCCATGGTCACCAGCAGGTCTTCCGCAATCCGCGACCGCTGAAGCATGATCCCCATGAAGATAAAGAGCGGAATTGCAATCAGGGTATCGCGTTCAACTTCCCAATAAATGCCTCGGAAATTGGTCACCCCGGCGGTTAGCCATTCAAACGGGCCATCTTGAACAAAATAAGCCCCGCTTTCGCCAGCAAAGAGATAGCCGCAAACCCCAGCAAGGGCGATGGTGATGATCGCAGAACCCGGCAAGGCAAACGCCACGGGATACCCTGAACCCAGGGCGTACATCATGGTCAGAAAGAGAATAGCAAGAAAGACGAGTTCCATAATTTATGCTTTCTGTTCTGCGGCTTGATCATCGGCGCTAACATCGCCATTCATGATCGCCAGCGCGTTCAAGAAATAACTGGTAAACTGAACCAGCATTGATAAAGCAAAAACAACCAGAAATGCCGCCATGAGGTATTTCACATACATCCCAAAGCCGCTCATTGACGTTTCAAAATTAAGCATTGGGCTGTTGATGAGGCTTGATTTGCCAGACATGCCCAGCACCAACACCAACCAACAAAGCGGCATACCAAACGCCACTGAACCGGTGGCGTTTACCCATGCTTTGGTGCGTTCTTGAAAACTAGCGAAGATGACATCAACCCGCACATGGCCTTCTTCTTTCAGCGTATGCGCGCTGGCAAATAGAAAGAGCGCCGCGTACCAAAACCGCACCAAGTCTCCCATAAAGGTTTGTTCATAGGAAAAAATAAACCGCGCCAAGACAATCAGCATCTCCGCGACCACCACCAGCAAGATCAACCAAATGACGGAAATGGATTTGTCGCGCAAGGCAATCAACACCGCCAAGGCCATGATAGGCATATGAATATACATACCGCGCCAAGACGATAGCCCTAATTTATTGGCAAAGTCTTTGCCAAATAATGCGGTGTGAAAATCTTCAATTCGGAAAAATGAAATTATAGCATCAGCACAGCCAATCAACAGCACCGACCAAAACGCTATGCGAATAATGAACGCCGACAATCGATCCATTCGATCAGCGTCCATGACAAGCGATCCTTGGCTGCGGGTGTAAAGGCCAGAGCCAATCACCGCGCCGATCACCATTAAAACCTGCACCCATCCCATGGCCAGCACGCCACCCGAAAGATCCCCTTGCGGTGCACTAAACCCTAAAAGACCCGAGGCGCCAAGCGTGCCATAGACACCCGGCAGGCCGCCGACATAGGTCAAAAAGTTATTCAAAATAAAAACCAACGCCAATAAAACGCTCGTCATGCCGCCGAATCGACAAGCGGCGATCAAAAAAGGAGGAAGACCCGT
>CAYNQW010000187.1:0-3694 GCA_964399415.1 uncultured Hyphomicrobiales bacterium | reverse complement strand
ACCGCGCCATTGGTTTCAGCCACGCAACGTTCCAATAAAGGCATCAATTGCTTGCAAGGGCCACACCACGGCGCCCAGAAATCAACGATCACCGGCTGTGTCTTGGAGCCTTCCACCACTTCAGCCATAAAGGTGGATGTGGTGACATCAACCCCCACCACCTGACTGGTTTGGTCATGACTATTTTGATCAATCAACACCATGGTGAGACCGACTCCATTGATTTCCGGTAAAACGTATTGAAATTAAATTGATAACTTAATCCTATAAATGGGGCTTGCTCACCAAAGGGCAAGAGATTGAAGCGATTCATTTTTTGTCCACCCAAAGCCATCATCAGATCAGTATCCTTGAGTTCAAATGCCCAGTTTTTTCAAAAATACGATCAAGATCATCCATGGCCATGGTGATGGTTTTATCGTTGACCAGCGGATGCACATTGATCTTTGTGTGATCAAGCAAGGATTGATCCATCACCAATTGCACGTCTTGGTTATTGTCATTAACCAGCGTTAGGGGCGAAACCGCGCCTGGCCGCACGCCTAAAAACTGCATCAAGCGATCAGCGCTGCCAAAGGACAAACGCCCAGCGCCAATGGCGACGCCCAATTCTTTTAGGTCAATGGCTTTGCTTTCTTCTGCCACCACCAAATAATTGCGTTTTTTACCGTCGCGCAAATAGAGGTTTTTGATATGCGCGCCTTCCATTTGCCCCCGCAAGGCTTGGGAATCTTCCACTGTGCGTAATGGCGGATGGGTATGCAGCGTATAGGAAATGCCCCAATCATCCAGCATCGCCATCATCGCCACGGATGAGGTGGGCAGACTGTCTTCAAAACGGGATGATGCATCCACAGAAATGGCGGCACTTAAATCGGTCATGGCTCAAATAACAATTATTGCTTGCTGTTTATTTTGTTTTTCTTTGGGTATTCGGCCTTTAGCGAAGGATACCAAAAAAATATACGAAATCAAGCCCTCACAAATGGTTACAAAATGCAACGATTGACCTCGATCTCTGGTTGGATTTACAACACTTTTAATCGTCATGATTAGGACGCTGAAATATGAGCAATTCAACACAAATCGCGCTGATCGGATGTGGTATGTGGGGACGCAATATCGCCCGCAACCTCAAACAATTAGGCGTGCTGGCAGGGGTATGCGACTCCAACCCTAAGGCCGCCGCTGATTTTGCCGCGCAATTTGATGTTGAACCGCTGACCATGGAAACCCTCCTTGCGCGTCCTGACATCGAAGGGGTTTGCATTGTTACTGCCGCGCCGTCTCATGCGGAATTGGCGCTGGCGTGTTTTGCGGCGGGCAAGGCTGTTTATGTGGAAAAGCCTTTAGCGCTGACGGTAGATGACGCCGCCGCCATGGTTGATGCTGCGGATATCGCCAAAAAACCATTGATGGTGGGCCATTTGATCCGCCATCACGAAGCCTTCAAAACCTTATGCCGCATGGTGCAAGCCGGGGCAATTGGCGCCCTTCGTCATTTGCGATTGAGCCGCATCGCGCCGGGGCGCATTCGCGCCAGTGAATCCGTCTTATTTGATCTCTGCCCCCATGATTTGGCACTGGTGGCCGCCCTCACTAATCAAGAAATCCCAACCAAAGTGCATTGCCATGGATTTAGCCACGTCACCCCTGGGGTGCTTGATGGCATCGCCGCGCAATTGGATTTCGGCAGTGGTATCACCGCCAGCCTGCAAGCCAATTGGATGAATCCTGTTAAAATTCACAACCTCACCGTGGTTGGCGATGACGGCGCGTTGGTTTTTGATGACACTCGGCCTTGGGCGGAAAAACTTACCCAATACGCGTTTAAGATTAGCCGCGATGATCAGATCATCAGCCTTGATCACGATCACGGCGTGGCGGTGCCTTTGGAGGAAGCCGAACCTCTCAAAGAAGAATTGCAAGATTTTATCCGCGCCATCACCACCGGCGGCCAGCCCTTAACCCATGGCCATGAGGCCTTATATGTTCAGCGCATCATGGCGCGGATGCAACAGTCGATCGACCAAGGACAACCCGCATGACAACCCCATCTATTCCTTTTATTGATCTTGCTCATCAACAAGCGTTGATCCGGCCACAACTTGACGCCGCCCTCGCCGCCGTGCTGGATCATGGCCAATATATTATGGGGCCGGAAGTCCAGCACTTGGAGACGGATTTGGCGGCATTTTGCGGCGCCAAACACGCGATTTCTTGCTCATCCGGCACCGATGCGCTGATGTTGGCGCTGATGGCCATGGACTTAAAACCTCGGCAAGGGGTGATTGTGCCAAGTTTCACTTTCGCGGCTTCCGCAGAAGTGATGCCGTGCTTAGGCGCCATCCCGGTTTTCGCTGAAATTGACCCCATCACCTTTAATCTTGATGCCCATCGCCTGAAAGATGCCAAAACCGCCGCCGAAGCCAAGGGAATTGACGTTGTCGGCATCATCAGCGTGGGATTATTTGGTCAACCTGCTGATTATGATGCGATCAAGGCATTTGCGGATAACCATGGGCTGTGGCTGATTGATGACGCCGCGCAATCTTTTGGCGCGTCTTGGCAAGGCAAAGCCGTGGGGCATCTTGGCGCGATTACCGCCACCAGTTTTTTCCCCGCCAAACCGCTGGGGTGTTATGGCGATGGGGGCGCGATTTTCACCGATCGTGATGATTTTGCTGAAATCATGGTCTCGGCGCGGATTCATGGCATGGGGCGGGTGCGTTACACCCATGATCGAATCGGCATGACGGCTCGGCTGGATTCGATGCAAGCCGCCGTGCTGATCGAAAAACTGCGTCTGTTTAGCGATGAACTCACCGCCCGCCAGCGTGTCGCTGATCGTTATGCCGAGGGGCTGAAAGACGTGGTGACAACGCCGCAATTGGCCGCGGGCGCAACATCAAGTTGGGCGCAATATGTCATCACCTTGCCGAAAGGGTCAAATCGTCAGGCCATCCAAGAACGGCTAACCCAACATGGCGTGCCGAGCGCGATCTATTATCCCATGGGCATGCATCAGCAAACGCCATACACCGCCTATCCTGTTGCCGAAGGTGGCCTGCCGATCACCGAAGATTTATGCCACCGTGTCTTGGCCTTGCCAATGCACCCTTATCTTGAGCCCGAGACGCAATCTTACATCATCGAAAAGGTGATAGAGGCGGTTTCATCAACATCGTGATTTTCTGCTTGCATCGCGTCGCGAGATGATTATATTCGCCCCATCGGATGCGGGTGTAGCTCAGGGGTAGAGCATAACCTTGCCAAGGTTAGGGTCGTGAGTTCGAATCTCATCACCCGCTCCAATCAAATCACCGCCGGAAGGTCTTCCTTCACGGCGGTTTTTTTGTGGGTATTTCAAGAGATGACGGGGTGAAGATCAGCAAAAATTTCATGGCCTACATATATATATACACATAAAGCTATTTGAATTATCCTTTATTCATAACCAAAGACAGATGGGCAAAGCCATCACTGGAGGAGATTATGTTTACAAAACGGTTTTTAGCACTTGTAGCGGGGGTTTTTGCATTCTCAACAACGCAATCACACGCAGCAGGGGAGTTAAATATTTTCAACTGGGGCAACTACACCAGCCCCGAACTCATCAAGAAGTTTGAAGATACTTATGATGTGAAAGTGACAATCACTGATTATGATTCAAACGATACCGCGCTGGCAAAAA
>CAYNQW010000186.1:0-3696 GCA_964399415.1 uncultured Hyphomicrobiales bacterium | reverse complement strand
ATATACACAGCCATCTACACACATCAGGTGCTGACACTGGTAACCACTATCAGTTGTCGTTTGTGGCAATCCAATGGGTCACTGACATGCGCATTTGCGGGTGCTGTCACTGTCGGTGTTCATAACGAAGGGTAGATATATTTATTTCCCTTCGTTGAATGACAAAGATGACAAGAATGACAAAGAATCTGAAAAGTCGCCCATGAGAGTGATTGGCAGAGGTTTATGGAAACCTTGTCATTGTTGTCATTCTTGTCATGGAAGGTGTGAACAGGGCAGCGTTATGTGTGTCACTGCCCTGATAGTTTATGGTTGGGTTAGGTGACCATGAAGGTAGTCAGCCCTTGCCAGTAGCGGCCTGTGCTGTCACTTGATAACCTAAAGCGGCAAAAACCGAAATCCTTGTGGTGTTGGAGGATTTTACTGGCGACCTGACGGGGCTTGTCACCAATGAGAATGACGCGGTGGTGGAGGTGACGATCCTTTAAGGCAGAGACATCTGGCCTGACGGCGGCGGCTGTGCTAGGACATGGCGAAGGAGTTTAACCATGTCCGATTCAGCCTTTATTGTCATTGATGTTCAGCATGATTTTTGCCCCGGCGGGGCGTTGGCGGTGGCCGATGGTGACGCGGTGGTGGCGCCCATCAACGCCATGATGGGGCAATTCGATCACGTCATCTTGACCCAAGATTGGCACCCGCGCCATCATTCCAGTTTCGCCAGCCAACATGACGGCCATGACCCGTTCACCATGATCACCATGCCCTATGGCGAGCAAACGCTTTGGCCTGATCATTGCGTCCAAGGCAGTGCTGGCGCGGCGTTTCATGATGCGCTGGATGGCGACCGCGCTGAATTGATCATCCGCAAAGGCTATCGCCCCGCCATCGACAGTTATTCGGCGTTTTTTGAAAACGATAAAACCACCGCAACCGGGCTTGGCGGTGCGCTCAAAGAACGGGGAATCCGCGCCGTCACCATGGCGGGATTGGCGACTGATTTCTGCGTGGCGTTTTCTGCCCTCGATGCCGTGCGGCTGGGGTTTGACGTGACGGTGGTGATGTCGGCTTGCCGCGCCATTGACCTCAATGGCTCGCTTGACGCGGCGGTGGATGAAATGAAACAAGCCGGGGTGACGCTGGTCGACCGCCTGCCTTCATAGCCCGAATTGACCTTACTGAAATTTTGCCGCAAGATTTCCCCAATAACAGGTTTCATTCGGTTTGGGAGGGTGCGATGACCACAACGAAAACAGGGCTTAATCCAGCGGCGGTCTTGTCCATGGTGGGGCAAGGCTATTATTCGGAACGCACCGCCGGCGCGCGCAACGTCATTAACACCGCCCTTGATATGGTCAGCAAAGCCTTGGCCGAAACCCCCGCCACGGACCGTTTGCGTATCGCCGATTATGGCGCCGCCGATGGCGGGACAAGCCGCGTCATGTGGTCGAACCTGCTTTCCGGCTTGCGGGCGGCGGGCGATCACCGCCAAGTCGAGATGATCTATACCGATCTTGCGTCCAATGATTTCTCCACGCTTTTCCGGATGATGCAGGGCTTTGCTGGCGATCCGGCTGACGCGTATCAGAAAAACCTTGATGATGTTTATGTCCATGGATGCGGCACCGGCTTTCACCAACAATTGATGGCGTCGAACAGCCTTAATCTGGGGTTTTCCGCCACCGCCATGCATTACGTGTCGGAAAAACCCTGTGAATTGACCAGCCATGTCCATATGGTCGGCGCCCTGCCCGAAGAACAACAGCAATTCCGCGCCCAAGCCGCCAAAGATTGGGAACGCATCTTGCTGGCGCGCGCCGCGGAATTGATCCCCGGCGGGCGGTTTATTTGCTTTAACTTTGGGATTGATGACGATGGCCATTTCTTGGGCAATACCGGCGGGGTTCATATGTTTGATCAATTTGATCGCCATTGGAAAGCCCTGCGCGACCAAGGCACGATCAGTGATGAAGAATATACCCGCGCGACTTTCACCCAGCATTACCGCCGCATGGATGAATTCTTGGCGCCTTTTGAAAACCCCGACAGCGCGGTCTCAAAAGCAGGCTTGCGGGTTCGGTCATCCCATAGCGTCATGACGCCTTGCCCTTATCGGACGGCGTTTGATGCCGCCAATGGCGCGATGAGCGCGGCGGAATACGCCAAAACCTTGATCCCCACCATGCGGAGCTGGTCCGAAACCGTGTTCACCACCGCCCTTGATCAACGCTCGCCGCAAGACGCCATGGCGATTGTGGACGCGTTTTATCAGGCCTATGAAGACGATGTCGCGGCTAATCCCGATGGCCATGCCATGGATTATGTCCATCTTGTCTTGGATATTGAGAAAACCCGCTAATCTGGCCGGATCAGATAAGGTCTAGCGGCCAATTAAAGTCTTTAAGGCAAAATCAGGATCAGCGATTTGTTCTGGCGTGACGGCTAGCCCATCGCTGATGGCGGTTTTGCCGATCATATAGGCTTGCGGGTCTGATATGGATTCAATCGCCGTCAACACGCCGCCGGAAAATGACCAGAAGGACATCGCCCCGTCGCGTTTGCCCGGCCGCGCCACCACATTAGCGTCAGCCGGCACCAAGCCCGCCGATTGCAATTTGCGGTCATATTGCTCGGACCAGAACCACGGCACTTCATGGGGTTTTGGCGTGACGCCCATCATCGCCGCGGCGGCGATTTCGGCGCTCATCTGGGCGTGATGAACCGATTCGATTCGCATCGCCCCTTGGGTATAGCCTTCAGCGGCAAGCGCGACATCGCCAATCGCCCAAACGCCAATAATGTTGCTGTGGAAATCGCCGTCAACCAACAGGCCATTGCCATGGTCTAGCCCCAAGTCTTCCGCCAAGGCCATATCAGGAATAACCCCAATGCCCACCACCACCACATCCGCGCTGAGGGTGCTGGTGTCATTGCCATGGGCGGCATGTTCGGTTGTCACGGTCAGGGTCAATCCTTGATCACCATCGCTGGCGGCAATCGACCGGAGCGCCGTGCTGGTCATGATGCGCGTGCCGTGAACATCGTGCAACTCTTGAAAATAGTGTGACACGTCAGGGCTTGCGACGCGGGCGAGCAATCGCGGTGCCATTTCGATCACCGTGACGTCTAGCCCACGCTTGCGCGCGCTGGCCGCCACTTCAAGGCCGATATAGCCGCCGCCGATCACCACCATGCTGGCGGCGTCTTCCATGGATTTGCTGAGACGCTGGGCATCGGCGGGCACGCGCAAGACATGGAGGCTCTTTTCAGCACGCGCTGATGGCAGGGGGGAGGGAAACATAGACGCCGGCAATGCGCGCGGCACCGCGCCAGTCGCCAACACCAATTGATCCCATGACAACACATTGCCGGTGCTGAGGGTCGCGGTCTTTGCGGCGGCATCGGCGCTGACCACCTCAACCCCTGAACGAAACGCCACTTTATGTTCCGCAAACCATTCCGCTTGCCGGAGCAAAAACCCTGCGGATTTTTCCGCGTCTGACGTTTCGGCCAGCCAGGCTTTCGATAAGGGCGGGCGTTCCATCGGCATTGTGTCTTCGCGGTCAATGATGGTGATGGCGCCGTCAAAGCCTTGCTTACGCAATTGTTCGGCCATGGCTACGCCAGCGTGGGAGCCGCCAATGATCAGCACATGATGGTCAGCGTTGAGCAGTTTGGTCATGGACTTCTCTTTCA
>CAYNQW010000185.1:0-3696 GCA_964399415.1 uncultured Hyphomicrobiales bacterium | reverse complement strand
ATAATCCCCGCGGCGAAGGCTAAGATACGGGTTAAGACGCTCATCTTGACCTTGAAATACCCCACGACGGCGGCGGATAACGCCACAACGCCAGCGATTGCGCTTGCGCCGGTATAGGTGAACTCGATCAAATCAAAACCGGAAGAAGACACGATCAGCAAGACCGGCGCATAGACAAAGGCCATGGGCGCGATGATTTTCCCCAATCCAAGGGTAAAGGCCGATAAGCCGGTGCGGAACGGATTCGAATTGGCAATCGCGGCGGCGGCATAGGCCGAGGTGCAGACCGGCGGCGTGATTTCAGAAACAACGCCGTAATACAAAACAAACATATGGCTCGCGATAGGCGGAATACCGAGTTGCGCAAGCGCGGGTTGCGCTACGGAAACCAGCATGATGTAAAGCGCCGTGGTGGGAACGCCAGCGCCCATCAAAATGCACGAAATCGCAATGAAGACCAGCGACAAGAAGAGCTGCAGATCGGCGACGCTTGCCAATTCAAACGCACCAAGGGTGATCAAATCATGCATCGACATGGCCAAACCGCCCGCCGCTTGCGTCACCATGAAGCCGATGCGAAAGCCGATGCCCGTGGTGTTGATCACCCCCACCACGATCCCAACGGCGGCGGAGGCCGCGCCAACCGCTAAGGCGTATTTAACCCCGACTTCTAGGGTGTCGATCATTTCCTTCAGGTTGATCCGTTTCTGGGGGTTGATGCAGACCAACACAGAACTGCTCACCAGCAGTAATAAAAGCCAGATATCAAAACTTTCATTGCTGTATTTCCATCCCGCAAACAAGATGAAGAGCGCAGGTAAGATCAGCGAGATGGGGTTGTTGAGGCGGCTCATCCCGGTGATCATCAAGAGTGAAATGCCGCAAAACGCCGCCATATAGGGCGTGTATCCTGAAAACAGCACATATAGAAGCGCGATCATGGGGATGATATTGGCCCAGCCGTCTTTCCAGACTTGCGCCAGATTAGGCAACATATCCCGGCTCAAGCCCCTGAGGTCAAGTTTGCGTGCCATCAGGTGAACAACGGCAAACACCCCCACATAATGAAGTAAAGCGGGGAAAATAGCGGCGATCACAATGGTTGTATATGGCACTTCCAAGAATTCCGCCATGATAAAAGCCGCCGCACCCATGATGGGCGGCGTGATCTGCCCGCCGGCAGAAGACGCTGCTTCGACGCCGCCTGCGAAATGCCCGGGATAGCCAAGGCGCTTCATATTGGGGATGGTCAACGCGCCCGTGGAAACGGTGTTGGCCACCGATGATCCGGAAATCGTGCCAAAGAACGCCGAGGAGACAACCGAAACTTTCGCCGGCCCGCCGCGATACCGGCCCGCCAGAATGGTGGCGTTATCAATGAACAATTGCCCTAAACCTGTGCGCTGAGCCACCACGCCGAATAACACAAAATGAAAAACGATGGTGGAGACCACCCATAAGGTGACGCCATAAATGCCCTCTTGGGGAAAATACATCGACGACACAAAGGTGTTGAATTTGACGCCGGGGTGTTTGAGCAATCCCGGAAAATAAGGGCCCAGCAAAGCGTATGAGATAAACACGCAGATGATCAGCGGCAAGACCCAGCCAAGGGTTCGCCTGGCAATATCTAGGGTCAGCAAAATAATGACCACGCCAAGGGCTACATCATAAGAATTGGGGTTACCCATGCGGAAGGTCTGTTCTTCAATGCCCAGAAAGTCGATGCCGCGCCACGCCGCGCCGACATAGAGCGCACCAATGACGCCCAGAATGAGAAAGACCAAATCATAAAGTGGAATATTGCCAACCCGCAGGGACGACGATTTTTCAGCAAAAAGAGATTTGGTGCGAATGATAGGAAAAAAGGAATAAATTAAAATAAACAGCCCAGACAAATGAATGCCCAAATGCCAATGATCAGCGGGGAGGCCAAAGCCAGCGGTCAGGAAATGATAAACCGCGTAGACAAGCGCAAAATTTCTCAGCACAAGCCCGGTGGTCGCGCCGACTTTTCGGGTCTGGCTTCCTTCCTCGTATTTGCGTTCAATCTCATCAAGATTAGGCTCATCAAGATCAGGTTGGCTTGGATCGCCGTGCTTTTGCTGGTCAACGCTCATGGCTCAAGGTCCTTGGATCAAAAAATAAAATTGGTTCTATGAAATCAAACAGGGCAGCGTCTAGGAAGAGGCCGCCCTGCTTAAAAAGATCAGGAAACGATCTTATTTATTTCAGCAGCCCAGCTTCTTTATAGAATTTCTCTGAGCCAGGATGCAGTGGCACGCCGAGCGCGGCGATCCCGTCCAAGGCTGTTTCCGCTGTAATCTGCTTGCCTTTGGCATGACCATTATCCAGCAATTTGCGGGTGTTTGAGTTCCACAAGGCTTTGGTGATGCCATAAACAAGCTCTTCGGAAAGGTCCGATGAAACCACCAGAAGCGCGCTCACGGCTGGGGTTTTCACTTCGTAATCCACGCCTTCATAAACATTGGCAGGAATGCGTGACGGGATATAGGCCGGGATAATGTCGTTGATCTTCTTCAGATCAGCGTCACTGAAACTATGCAGTTCCATGCCTTTGGTGGAAGCCAACTGAACCATGGCTGATACCGGCCAGCCCGCGGCATAGAAATAACCATCCAATTGACCATCGGCCAAGCGTTCCGCGCTTTGGCTGTTGTTCAATTCGGCTTCGTCAATGTTGTCGCGATTAACGCCCCAAGCATCGAGCATCTGCAGAACGGCCACTTGCGTGCCGGAGCCTGCCTGAGCAATCCCAACGCGCTTGCCTTTCAAATCCCCGAGGTTGCCAATAGACTTGC
The DNA here is from genome assembly GCA_964399415.1 of uncultured Hyphomicrobiales bacterium. Classification (GTDB taxonomy): domain Bacteria; phylum Pseudomonadota; class Alphaproteobacteria; order Puniceispirillales; family UBA1172; genus JAGWAQ01. Next base: position 874 of record CAYNQW010000185.1, on the reverse strand, counting down.
CTTTTGGCAGAACAAGGTGAAGGTCTTCAGGATAGAGATTGGCGACGATGCGCAATTTCGGATGCGCTTTGCCTTCAAACTTGCCTTCGCCCAAATACATCGAACGGGTGACGTCAGCGGCGGCAAGGCCAGCTTCCAACTCACCATTCTGAACGGCGGCGTTGTTGAAGACGGATGCCGTGGTGGATTGCGCAATCGCGATCAGCCCAGGCACACCGCATTGACCGCCTTTTTCACAAGGGCGTGATCCGGGTGGTGCGGAAATGCCGTTGGCGATGGTGCCGCCGATTGGGAAATAAGTACCGCCCGCGCCGCCGGTGCCGATTCTGAAAAACGTTGGATCAGCGGCGATGGCGGCGGTTGAGCCGATCATCCCTGCGACTGATGCGGCGATGGCCAATTTCATTAACTTCATTTTATTCTCCTCCCAACATTTGGATTGTTTGAAGATTATGATGACATCAATTTCAGGAAGAGATCAAGGGAAAGAGGGTTTGGGGATGTTTGTGGATAGTCCTTATCGGCCACTTGCCCAAATTGGGTTCGTTTCGGGAAATTAGCGGTGCACACCCCCGCGGTGGCCAATCTTGATGACCAGGATTACGACTTCCTCGTTGTCGGTGGCGTAGATCACGCGGCACCTCCCCACGCGGAGCCTGAACGCGTCCCGGCCCGTCAGGCTTCTCGCGTTTTGGGGCAGTGGATTTTCAGATAGGCCCTCTATGGCATTCAGGATGCGCTCGACGTCGTTGCGGGGGATGCCCCTCAAGTCTTTCTTGACCGAGGGCTTGAATGCAATTTTATAGGATGCCATCAGATTTCAGTGACTGCACAAATTCTGCGTAACTGACGCTTGGCTCGCCCGCGCGGGCGT
>CAYNQW010000184.1:0-3732 GCA_964399415.1 uncultured Hyphomicrobiales bacterium | reverse complement strand
ATGCCTGAACAAATGATACTGCGACTCGGCATAACGTCGTTGAGCCTCAGTCAATTGATCGGTCTCATTGAAGTGCAATGCGTAATTCTTGTCACCGGCCAGCACCATCAAATGTTTGTAATAAAGAACAAGATCAGCGCCTTCATCGAAACTCGATAATACCGCCAACGCATCATCAAGTTCTTTGGCGCGGCGGCGGGCGATAACATCACCTTTGGCGGCTTTCTGGCTCAATTCAGCGAGCAGCAACACCTCTTTGGGCAAGACATTGCCGATGCCGGTGATGATCCCATGGGCGCCGCTATCCACATATCCATGATAAACAGCGGTATCAACCCCGATCATCAGCGATATATCCGGGTCTTGTGAGGTGATGTATTCCGCCGCGTATCGTAAATCATCAATGCCCCCAAATTCTTTGAAGCCAACCAAATTGGGATGTTCTGCCCGCAAGGCGAAGAATAAATCGGCGCGTGTCGCAAACCCATAATAAGGGCTGTTATAGATGACGGCGGGCAAATCTGGGGCGGCATTTAAGATGGCCTTGAAGTGATGTTTTTGCGCGTCTAAAGAATTGCCTCTGGACAGCACGCGCGGGATCACCATCAACCCCTGAGCCTTTACTTGCTGGGCGTGACGGGCATGAGCCACGGCGGCGCTGGTGTTGACCGCGCCTGTTCCGACAATCACCGGAACGCCGGCTTCCACAAGCCGAGAGACGCCTTCCATTCTTTCGGCATCGGTTAGTAAGGGCCAGTCGCCCATCGACCCGCAATAGACAACGGCCGACATGCCATGGCCAATGAGGTCCAAGGCCTTTTCAACCAAAGCGTCATAATTCGGCTTTCTTTGGTCATTGCATGGCGTCATTAAAGCAGGCATGCATCCTGAAAAAATATTGTTTTGCATTCTCTTCACCTTCATCACATTGATTTGTGTTTTTGCATCATAAAAACAAACTACGCTTCACTAAGTTAGCGCACCTTTGCCAAAAACTTGCGGGTATTTTCAGACTGCGGATCGCTGAAAATTTGCTCAGGCGATCCCAATTCCTCGACCGCGCCTTCATGAAAATAAGCGACACGGTCGGATACGTCGCGCGCAAAACCCATTTCATGCGTCACGCAAACCATGGTCATTCCTTCTTCGGCGAGCACGCGCATTGTATCAAGCACCTCTCCCACCAATTCCGGGTCGAGCGCCGATGTCGCTTCATCAAACAGCATATATTGAGGATCCATTGCTAAAGCCCGCGCAATAGCCAGACGTTGTTGTTGGCCACCAGATAAGACGCTTGGGAACGCGTTCATCTTGTCCCCAAGACCGACATGCTCCAATTGCTTGGCGGCGATATCAAGCGCTTCATCTTTAGAGAGGTTCTTCACAATCCGAGGGGCAAGCGCCACATTTTCTAAAGCCGTCAAATGAGGAAAACTATTCCATTGCTGGAAAACCATCCCAAGGCGCTGTCTGAGTTGATTCAAATCCGTTGATTTTGCATGGACTTCTATTCCATCGACATAAACTTGTCCTCCTTGAATGGGTTCTAGCCCATTGATGCAATAGAGAAGCGTTGATTTGCCCGACCCTGAGGCGCCAATGACCGACAGCACCTCACCCTTCTGAACCTCTAGGTCAATGCCCCTTAAGACGTGAAGATCCCCGAAAAATTTTTGAAGCCCCACTATCTTGATCATGATGACCACCTTTTCTCAATTTTTGCAGCATATCTTGACACAGGGTATGAAAGTGCAAAGTAAAATGCTCCCACAATTAAAATTATCAACAAAGGTTCTTGGGTGCGCGTAATCAGAACCTGACTTGCCTTCACCAACTCAACGTATCCCAAAACCGATACTAAAGCGCTGTCTTTCATCACGCCCAAGGCGACCCCCACCCAAGAGGGAAAGACCGCTCTTGTGCCAATTGGAAAAACAACATAACGCATATCTTGCCAATAACTCATCCCAAGCGAACGTGATGCCATCCGCATGGATTTACCCACCGCCTCGATACCGCCTCGCACCACATTGGCGACCAATGCCGCGGTATAAAACGTGAGAACCACAAGACCAGATTCAAACGCATCTAGATTAAGCCCAACAATCGGCGCAAAATTGTAAAATAATACCAACTGCACCACCAAAGGCACGGAACGAAACACATCCAAGAGAGGGTTAATAAAAACCCCTCCCCAGATACGGGTTTCGTACAAAATCCAACCCAATAAACCCCCAAGAAAAGAGCCAATAGATATTGATAAAAATGAAATCCAGAGCGTCCTTAAGGCGGCTTCTCCTAAGAAGGAAATATCCTGAAGCGTAAAACTGCTAAATACTTTTACGGTTGGTTCCATTTGATGACCTAATACCGAAAATACCGAGATGCAAATAGTCTTGATAACCCCAAGATCATTTTAACCATTACAAAATAGATCACCGCTGTAACGGCAAAATATTCAAAGATCCGGTAGGTCTTGCTTGCGAAAAATTGAGTCTCACCCGTTAATTCTCTATATCCAACCAGCATGCCTAGTGAAGACATGAGAACCACCCAAACAAATTGGTTTGTCAAAGGGTAATAAACAATCCGAAAAACTTGTGGAATTAATATTCTTGTATAAGTTTGCCATTGGTTCATGCCCAAACTTCGCGCCGCCTTCATCTGGGTGTCTGGGATGGCCTGAAAACCTCCTCTGAAATTTTCAGCCAAATATCCGGCGGTATTAAAGGATAAACCGGCTAGGACAATCATAAAGGGTGAAAAATGGATGCCGAGGGCTCCTAAACCAAAACCAAAGAAAAAGAGTTGAAAAAGCGCAGGCGTATTTCGAGCCAGTTCGACCCATATGGTCGACAGCCAGAACCAAAGCCCACGTCCCTTTAAACGCCCAACGGCCAAACATAAGCCAATGGCAATGCCAATGATCATGGCTAAAGAGGCGACTTGAAGAGTTATCAGGCTTGCTTCGAGAAGATCAGGAAGACTTTTGAAAACAGGTCGCCAGTGAAAATTATAATCAAACATTAAAAACCCCGACCGGAAATCTATAGGAAATATATCGTTCCGGTCGGGCGCTCCATTTCTAATACATCACGTTAGGAATTCGAAGTTCGGGAGCTTCACCACCCACAAACTGACCCCATAATTCCTGATAACGACCAGAACGGACTTGATGCGTTACGAAAAGATTCAAATAGTTCAGCCAGCTGACATCTTGTCGTTTGCCCACCACAGATGTGTAGTCAGTGGTCCATGGCATACGAGGGCCAGGCTCTACGGTTTCGTATTGATCAGACACCGGCTTAACAGCAGTATTTGTGGTGATGCCAATATCAGCTTTGCCTTGAGCGACGGCTAGGAACACTTCGTTTTCGCTTTGATATCCTTGGTATAGGTTTTCCTCGCCCCATTCTTTGGCGATTTTCAACCATTCCTGTTCGGGAACAGTGCCAACCGCCGCGGCCACGCGTTTGCCGCGGATATCATCAAATGATTTAATGCCGCTTTTTGAATTCACGATGCCTTGAGCGTAATAGATGGCATATGGAATAGAAAACCCAACTGTTTTAGCACGCGCCAGACTATCAGAGGTCGCGCCAAAGACGACATCCGCACGGCCTGTCACGATAACAGGCAAACGATCAGCCCATGTCAGTTCTAACAATTCAAGATCAACTTCTAACGCTGCCGCCATATCCTTGCAATATTCGACATCAAAGCCTGCTGGTT
>CAYNQW010000183.1:1183-3762 GCA_964399415.1 uncultured Hyphomicrobiales bacterium | reverse complement strand
TTTATCGTCCCATTCATAAAAACCTTGGCCGGATTTGCGGCCAATCGTGCCAGCATCAATCATATGCTGAAACTTGGCGGCGACTTCATCGGGCATCCCCAAAGGCGTTGACGCATCAAGCATCACGTCAATGCCAATTTGATCCGCCAATTCAATCGGCCCCATCGGCATCCCAAAATTAACCAAGGCTTGGTCAATTTCATCCCCAGGCGTGCCAGCCAGCATTTGAGCAATGCCCGCATTGATATAAGGCAGTAACGCCCGGTTGACCACAAAGCCCGGGGCTGATTTGCACCGGATCGGCATTTTCTTCATTTGCCCGGAAAAAGCCATGCCTCGCGCGATGGCTTGATCATTGGAATATTGCGACCAGATCACCTCGACCAAGGGCAAGACCGGCACAGGGTTAAAGAAGTGCAAGCCAATCAATCGGCTGGGGTCGTTTAAGGCCGATGCGATATCTTCGAGCGGGATCGCCGATGTGTTGGTGGCTAAGATGGCTTCGGGCTTGGCTTTGGCTTCCACCGCCGCGAACACCGCTTGCTTGACGTCAAGCCGTTCCGCCACCGCTTCGATGATCAGATCAGCATCCGCCAGACCTTTTTGTGCTGGGTCTGCCACCAGACGGTCCATCACGGGATTGATCTTATCGGACGATTTCAAGCGCCGTTCATACAGATTCCGGGCGCGTTCAATCGCCGCCGCCACCGCATCGCTATTCATATCGCTTAACGTGACGTGGAAGCCGCACATCGCCGCCACCGCCGCGATATCACCGCCCATCACGCCAGCGCCAATCACATGAACCGATTGCACACCGCTATCGCCGCGGCCTGTTTTTTTAACCATATCGGTTAATTGAAAGACACGGCGAAGGCCATCTGAAGCCTCGCTCATCATCAAGGCTGGGAAAATTCCTTTTTCGGCTTCGGAGATTGCCGCCGCATCCGGGGCGTGATCAGCAATATGATCCAAAATAGCGAATGGCGCGGGCGTGTGATCAGGGCGCAACCGTTTGGTGAATTTTGCCTCGGCCTCTTTTACCGCCGCTTGGGTGTCTTCACCCATGATGGATGGGCGCGGTGGTTTCACGCCTCCCATGCTGGCAATCATATCGCGGATGGCATCATGCAAACCTGCGGCATCATCACAAAGTTGATCCACCAGCCCCATCTCCAAGGCTTCGGCAGCAGGCACCATGCGACCGGTGAGCATCATGTCCAGCACCGCCGCCGCACCAATGCGGCCATAAGCACGACCCGTGCCGGCATATCCTGGCATTAAGCCAAGTTTTACTTCGGGGAAAGCCAATTGCGTCTTAGGCGACGCCGTGGCCACCAATCGGTCACAGACCAGCGGCAATTCCAACCCGCCGCCGAGGGCAAAACCATCAATGCCCGCCACGGTTGGAAAGGGCAAATCAGCAAAGCGTTGGAATAAACCATGGACATGATCAAGCAACGCCGCCACATCGGCTTCGGTTTTCAGATCGGTGAATTCGTTGATATCAGCGCCATAAACAAATCCTTGTGGCTTGCCACAAACCAAAGCCATGGCCGTGATGCCGCCATGGTTTTCCAATTGATCGGCAAGGCTGGCCATTTCATCCACCACCGCCCGCGTCAACACATTGACCGATTTGTCCAGCACATCAAGCGTCACCCAAGCGATGCCTTGATCATCAACATTCAAAGACCAATGTTTCATCGTCTTCCGCCACTCCTAGAGACAACCCCTTGAGGTTAATCCCATCTATTTTTTATTTTAGATGCAATGCTTCCCATCCTTACCATGCCATCCTAACCATGGGGCGAAGAAAGTCCATCACCTTTGATGGCTCGCCAAAAGCGGCCGCGCGATCAAGGTCATCAATCTATAAATTTGAGGATTAGGAGAAAAAATTACGCCAGATCAAGAGCCGCTTGCCACGCCGCATCATTGACTTCAAGGCCTGATTCCGCCGCTTGGCGTTTGGCCATTCGACCGCTCCCCGGCAAGCGCGCGCCATCATCCATCATCAATTGCGCCATCGCCGCCATCCGCTCGCCAAAGCCTTGCCCGGAAACCAATGGCATCGCGCCGGGGTCGATCATCAGCATCAACTGCCCCACATTAGGGTAGTCGCCTTCCGTGTCAAAAAATGACGTGGCTTCATAGCCAAAACCTGCGCCGGTCAAGGCTGCCGCCAAGACTTCAATCATCAAGGCCAAGGCCGCGCCTTTGGCGTCACCAAGCGGCACCATCGTCCCGCCTAGTGCTGATTTCGCATCGGTGGTGGGTTGCCCCATGGCATCCAACGCCCAGCCTTCAGGGATATCTTCGCCGCGTTGCGATGCCGCCATGATATTGCCGCGCGCCACTTTTGATGTCGCCAGATCAATCACCAGCGGAGGTTGCCCCGCAATAGGCGCGGCAAAAGCAATTGGATTGGTGCCAAACAAGGCAGTCTTACCGCCCCATGGCGCCATCGCCGCAGGCGTATTGCCAAACAACAACGCCACCATGCCTTGATCGGCGGCTTTCTCAACATGATGCCCCGCCACGCCATAATGATGCGAGCGATAAACCCCCGCCATGGC
>CAYNQW010000183.1:0-1083 GCA_964399415.1 uncultured Hyphomicrobiales bacterium | reverse complement strand
CGCGCAACCGAAGCGGCGTTTTCGGGTGACGTGGATGACGCTTCCAGCGCGGCGGTGATGCCAGCGCATAACGTTTGAGGGGAAATCATGGTCATGCAGACGGCTCCAAATAACGGCGAATATTATTGGCGGTGATGGTGCCCACACGGCTGTTGGCTTCTTGCGTCAGCCCAGCAACATGAGGCGTCAAAATAATGTTGTCGAGGCCAGCGAACATCGCCAAATCATCGGCGGAAGCAGGTTCATTGGGAAACACATCAAGCGCCGCGCCAGCGATTTTTCCTGACCGCAAGGCCTCGGCCAAGGCCTGATGATCCACCACCCCACCACGCGCGGTATTGATCAACACCGCAGACGATTTCATCAGCGACAGTGTCTTAGCGTCAATCAAATCCCGTGTCTTGTCGTTGAGCGGCACATGCAGGGAAATCACATCGCCTTGGCGCAAGCCAACATCCATGGTCACGACTTCCGCGCCATCAATGGTCAAGCCCAGTTCGAGTTGCGGGTCAACAATCACCACGCTCATTCCCATGGCTTCGGCGCGTCGCATGGTGGCAAGGCCAATCACCCCGCCACCGATCAAAGTCATGGTCTTGTTGCGAATCTCTTGGCCATGGCTAAGTTGCGGGCGAGGGAATTGTCCAGCAATCATGGCGGCGCGGGCTTGATAAACGGGACGCAACAACAGCATCGCCGAGGTGATCACATATTCCGCCACGCTATCAGCATTAGCGCCTTCAGCAGGGCAAACCGCAATATCGCGTGCCGCCGCCGCGCCGAGATCAATATTATCAAGGCCGACACCCAAGCGGCCAATCACTTTCAAATTAGGCGCGTGATCGAGCAATTCTGCCGTGACTTGGGTGCGGTTGCGCACCACCAAGCCTTCGGCATCTGCCAAAAGAGAAATAAGCCGCGGCCGATCATCAACCAATTGAGGGTCATAGACCAGTTCAAAGGATTGATGGAGATCGGCCACAGCGGCGTCATCCATATATTCCGTGATGACAAGTTTAGGCATTAGCCTTAGGCGCTCCGATAAAGTTTGGTCATGACAAATTCTTTATGACCAAGCGCTTC
>CAYNQW010000182.1:0-3777 GCA_964399415.1 uncultured Hyphomicrobiales bacterium | reverse complement strand
GGGGTGGTGGTGATCTGCACGATTATGGGCTTGATGTTCACCTATTTCATGCCGGGGTGATTTGAATCACATGATTCGAATCATGGGTGAGTTGATTTAACTCATCAAGCCGCGAATTTTTTCCAGCAAAGGCGTGTTAATCGCGCGCGGCGCATCGGATAACCTGTTTTTATGACGCCTTTCGCCGGGCAGACGAACGCCATCAAGTCCCGTCAATTGGCGGAAGAAACCATCACAATGGCGTTCCCAATCATCGGTGGCGATCACAGCCGGTGATAAAGCCAGGATGAATTGTCCTCCTTGAGGAGGGCCACCATCACCATTATCGCCGGCTTTGGCTTCAAAAGAAAAGTTTTCACCCACAAGGCCAGCGGCGAGCAATTCAACCATCATCGCAATGGCTGAGCCTTTATAACCGCCAAAGGGTAAAAGCACCCCACCATCGGCGATATCATTGGGGTTGGTGGTCATTTGACCATTTTTATCAAGCCCTGTTCCCATTGGCACATCATGACCTTCACGGGCGGCAATTTGCACTTCGCCCATGGCCATTGATGCTGTTGCCATATCAAACACCACCGGGGTTTGCCCAGGGCGAGGCCACGCAAAAGAAATCGGGTTGGTGCCAAAGAGCGGCTTGGTCGCGCCTGCTGGCGCTACCGCTGGCATATACGGGGTGCAAGCCAAACCCACCAAACCGTGTTCGGCAAGAACTTCCACTTCAGGCCAAAGCGCCGCCATATGGTGAACATGGCTAATCGAAAGCACCGCAACACCAATTTCTTTAGCTGCTTCAGCAAGCAACGGCAGGCCAACTTCATGGGCCATCGGCGCGTAGCCGTTATCCCCATGCAGGCGTATCACCGCGGGCGTGATCTTGGTTGCCTTGGGTTGAGCATTTCCTTTGACCTTGCCTGATCGCAAGGATGCAATATACGCCGGCAGACGAAACAGCCCGTGGCTATGGGAGCCATCACGTTCCGCCGTCATAATGGTGTTCGACAACGCCGCCGCATTGGCAGCATCCGCGCCGTTTTGCGTTAAGCAATCATGGGCAAGTTTATAAATTTCATCGAGGGTTAACGGGGTTGTGTTCATGGTAATATCCTCTAAATTTGCGTATCAATAATCACACTAATGCCTTGCCCGCCGCCAATACACATGGTGGCAAGACCATATCGCCCAGATCGGCGTTTCAATTCATAAATTAATTTTGTCATGATGACCGCGCCGGTTGCGCCAACAGGGTGGCCGAGGGCAATCGCACCGCCATTCGGATTAACAATATCAGCCGGCAGGCCAAGTTGTTTTGATACCGCGCAGGCCTGCGCCGCAAACGCTTCATTGCTTTCCACCACATCAAGGTCATTGATGCTAATGCCAGCTTTCTCTAGAGCCATTTTGGTAGCAGGAACAGGACCCATGCCCATCACCCGAGGCGGCACGCCGCCAAATCCATAGCCAATAATCCGTGCCATGGGAGCGGCGCCATAGGCTTCAGCCGCCGAAGCGGTGGCCAGCACGAGGGCGGCGGCGCCATCATTGATGCCTGAAGCGTTGCCAGCGGTGACGCTTCCATCTTTTTTGAAGACTGGCCGCAAGCCTTCCAATGTTTCGAGGCTTGCGTCATCACGGATATATTCATCAACTTCAAAGATGTTGGTTTTGCGCCGTTCCATGATTTCGATGGGCGTGATTTGTTCTTTGAAAAAACCAGCATCACGCGCCGCGGCAGCGCGGCGTTGGCTTTCCAGCGCGAATGCATCTTGGTCGGCTCGGCTGATGCCCTCATCATCAGCGACATTTTCAGCGGTGATCCCCATATGCCCAAGGCCAAAAGGGTCATGCAAGGCGCCCAGCATCATATCATGCACCGTGGCATCCCCCATGCGCGAACCCCAGCGCAAACTTGGCATCAAATGACCGCCGCGGCTCATCACTTCAACCCCGCCAGCGAGTGCGGTTTCAGCATCGCCCAGTTGCAACAATTGGGTGGCGCTAACAATCGCCTGAAGACCACTGCCGCAGAGCCGGTTGACCGTTAGGGCAGGCGCGCTTTCCGCCATGCCCGCGCCGATTGAAATGCAACGCGAAACATACATATCCCGCGCTTCAGAATGGATCACGTTTCCAATGACGGCATGGCCGATCTGCTCGGCTGGAATCCCGCTTCTCTTGATGGCGCTGGCGGCGATTTCAGTGCCAAGATCAATAGGCGTGGTGTTTTTCAGCGTGCCGCCAAAAGCGCCGATCGCCGACCGTGTCGCTGAGAGGATAAATACATCATTGCCGGAAGTCTTGGACATGGAGCCTTGCCTTTTCATTATAACTTTAAGTGTCTTATTTTGTGGCGGCAGGGGCGCGGCGTCAAATACTATCGAAAATCAGCCATAAAAAACTCGCTGAAGATTTCTATGATGGGTCTATTATGGGCTTTTAACCCCAAGGCAAAAGCGATAACGTAAAGGTTGTTCATCAAGCAGAAGATTAACATCACTCGGCAAAAGGTGCGTATTTGTCAGCGGTAAAACTATCAGATTGTTATACAGCGGCCACAGGACCGGCGTTGATTAGCGGCACGCAAGCCCTCGTGCGATTGTTGCTGGAACAAGCGCGCCTTGATCGTGACCAAGGCTTGAACACGCGCGGGCTGGTAAGCGGCTATCCCGGCTCGCCATTGGGCGGGCTTGATTTGGAATTGACGCGCTCAAAACGCTTTCTGGACGAAGACGGCATTGTGTTCCAACCGGGGATCAACGAAGAATTGGCCGCCACCGCGCTTTGGGGCAGTCAGCATATTGGGCTTTACGATCAATCTGAATATGATGGCGTTTTTGCGCTTTGGTATGGCAAAGGCCCTGGTCTTGATCGCGCGATGGATGCTTTGCGGCATGCCAATCATGGTGGGGTGGCGCCTCATGGCGGCATGGTTATAGCGGTGGGTGATGATCCTATGGGCAAGTCTTCGACTTTAGCCTATCAATCGGATCAAGGGTTTTTTTCGCTAGGCATCCCTTATTTTTTCCCTCGTTGCGTTGAAGATATTATCCCGATGGGCTTGCAGGCTTTTGCTTTATCGCGGCATGCCGGATGCGTCGTTGGGTTGAAGATCGTGATTGATACAGCAGATGCCAATGCGATCATCGACACCGGGGCTTTGCGGCCTGCGATTGCAACGCCTGATCCTGTGCCTCATGTGCATATTGCTCGTCATGATCCGGCTTTTATTCGCGAAACAAAATTGCATCAAGATCGGCTGCCTGCGGTGCGCCGCTGGCAAAAACTGAATAACGTCAATCCTATTGTATTGACGCCTTCAACAAAGTCGCTAGGCATCATCGCTGTTGGCAAGGCCGCGCAAGAAACCCAAGAAGCGTTTCACTTGTTGGGGCTCGATCAACCGGAACAAAAAGGCATTGGGATGATGGTGATGACCATGCCCTATCCGATTGATCCTGAAACCATGCGGAATTTTGCCGAAGGTTATGATGAAATTCTGGTCATCGAAGAAAAACGCGCCTTTGTGGAAGAGCAATTGGCGCGGGTGCTGGTCAATACGCCAAAGCCGCCTCAATTGAGCGGCAAGACCACGCCATCGGGTGAAACGCTTTTGCCAGAATATGGGGAATTGACGGTTGAATTGATCATGGCGGCCATTCAGCATCGCGCCGCGTCTCGGGGGATCATGACGCCTGCCCCGCAAGACACCGCCGCCCCGCAATTGGGCAATCTCCCATCTGTGCCAACACGAACCCCTTATTATTGCGCGGGATGCCC
>CAYNQW010000181.1:0-3778 GCA_964399415.1 uncultured Hyphomicrobiales bacterium | reverse complement strand
AATCTGTGATTTTCTGGATGAATATGTGATCGGCCAATCGCGCGCCAAAAAGGTGTTGTCAGTGGCGGTTCATAACCATTATAAACGTCTTGCCCATGGCGGCAAGCCGGGCGATGTCGAAATTTCAAAATCCAATATTATGCTTTTAGGGCCGACCGGCTGTGGAAAAACCCTGCTGGCGCAAACCTTGGCGCGTATTCTGGATGTGCCTTTCACCATGGCCGATGCCACGACACTTACCGAAGCTGGTTATGTGGGTGAAGACGTTGAAAACATTATCTTAAAACTGTTGCAAGCGGCGGATTATAATGTCGAACGCGCCCAGCGTGGGATTGTCTATATTGATGAGGTTGATAAGATTTCCCGCAAATCAGACAACCCGTCAATCACCCGCGATGTTTCGGGCGAGGGTGTTCAGCAAGCCTTGCTGAAAATCATGGAAGGCACGGTTGCTTCAGTGCCGCCGCAAGGGGGGCGTAAGCATCCGCAACAAGAATTCCTGCAAGTTGATACCACCAATATCCTGTTTATCTGCGGTGGTGCTTTTGCGGGGCTTGATAAATTAATTGCCGGCCGCAACAAAGGTTCGGGCATTGGTTTTGGTGCTGATGTTCAGGCTGAAGATGATCTTACAACCGGGGAACGTCTCGCCGATGTTGAACCTGAAGATCTGTTGAAATTTGGCCTTATTCCTGAATTTGTTGGGCGTTTGCCGGTGCTGGCAACGCTTGAAGATTTGGACGAAGAAGCGCTTGTCCGAATCCTTACGGAACCACGCAATGCCTTGACCAAGCAATATCAATCGCTTTTCAAAATGGATGATGTTGACCTTGAGTTTCGTGATGACGCTTTGCGCGCCATCGCCCGAAAAGCCATTGAGCGGAAAACCGGTGCTCGCGGTTTGCGCGCCATCATTGAGTCGGTGTTGATCGAAACGATGTTTGACATTCCTACCGCTGATGACGTGGAAGAAGTCGTGATCAATGCTGACGTGATCGAAAAGAACACTCAACCGATTATCGTTCACGCCAAAGGCAAGAAGAGCGAAGCCGAATCCCCAGCGTAACGGTTTAGTTTCGCTAAACCGTTGATTCTTGATCCTTCATCACACGACTCATACGCTCGGCTGGGTTCATCTTAAGACTTTGGTTGATTTGCCTGTTTTCTCTTGAATTTAGCAAATCATCCCCCAAATATAATCTAAGAATAAATTGCTATAATGCGTTTTAGGTGATGGTGGAGAAAACCATTGGAAAATCAGACTGATTTGACTTCTGTTCGTTACCCTGTCCTGCCGCTTCGGGATATTGTTGTCTTTCCGCATATGATCGTCCCGCTCTTTGTTGGGCGTGAGAAATCGGTTCGCGCCCTCGAAGAAGTGATGAATGATGACAAGCAGATACTGCTCGTGGCGCAAAAAGAAGCTGGTGAAGAAAATCCATCTCCCGATGATCTCTATGAAATGGGAACGGTAGGAACGGTCTTGCAATTGCTGAAATTGCCCGATGGTGCCATTAAAGTTTTGGTGGAAGGCAACAGCCGCGCAAAAATTACTAAATTTGATGAAACAGACGGTTTTCTCGAAGCCGATGTGATCTTTCCAGACGAAGACATGGGGAGCAATCCGGCGGAAACCACGGCGCTTGGTCGCACAACGCTTCAGCAATTTGAAGATTACATCAAATTAAATAAGAAAATTCCGTCCGAGGTTTTGGTTTCGCTTTCGCAAGTCGATGATAGCAGCAAATTGGCCGACACCATTGCGTCTCATCTGAACGTGAATATTCCTGAAAAACAAGAATTGTTGGAATTGACTGCGGTTTACGATCGTCTCGAAAAAATTTATGGCATGATGAACAATGAAATTGGCGTCATGCAGGTTGAAAAGCGCATCCGCAATCGGGTTAAGCGCCAGATGGAAAAATCTCAGCGCGAATATTATTTGAATGAACAAATCAAAGCCATCCAGAAAGAATTGGGCGAAGGCGAAGACGGGCGCAACGAAATTCAAGAGATTGAAGAAACCCTGAATTCGACAAAATTGAGCAAGGAAGCCTTTGATAAAGTCACTGGTGAATTGAAAAAACTCAAAAATATGAGTCCAATGAGCGCTGAAGCCACGGTCGTGCGGAATTACATTGATACAATGTTAGCGCTGCCTTGGAGGAAAAAGTCACGAATCAAAAAGGATATTAACGCCGCTCGTGAGGTTCTCGATGCCGATCATTATGGCCTTGAGAAAGTCAAAGACCGCATTATTGAATATCTGGCTGTTCAAAAGCGGATGAAAAAACCTAAAGGTCCAATTCTTTGCTTGGTTGGCCCTCCCGGCGTGGGTAAGACTTCGCTTGGTCAGTCGATTGCCAAAGCAACAGGCCGGAAATTTACCCGCATGGCCTTAGGCGGCGTGCGTGATGAAAGCGAAATACGCGGTCACCGTCGAACTTATATTGGGTCTCTGCCTGGCAAAATTATTCAAAACATGAAGAAAGTCGGCACAAATAACCCGCTGATCCTTCTTGATGAGGTGGATAAACTGGGGTCAGACTGGCGCGGTGATCCTTCATCTGCGTTGCTTGAGGTGCTTGATCCTGAACAAAACGCGACTTTTCAAGATCATTATCTCGAAGTCGATTATGACTTATCCGATGTGATGTTTATCACCACCGCGAATACGCTAAACATGCCGCAACCGTTATTGGATCGGATGGAGATTATTCGTCTTTCTGGTTATACCGAAGATGAAAAGGTTGAAATCGCTGAGCGGCACTTGATCAAAAAGCAAATGCAAGATCATGGACTGAAAAGCCATGAATTTGAATTGACCGTACCCGCGCTTCGCAAAGCGATTCAGGAATATACCCGTGAAGCTGGGGTGCGTAATATTGAACGTGAAATTGCCCGTCTGGCGCGAAAGGCTGTCACTGAAATCGTTAGCGGCAAATCTGACCGCGTTACCATCACCCCTGAAAACCTTGAAGATTTCCTTGGCGTCCCGAAATTCCGCCGCAGTGAAATTGACGGCAATGATCAAATTGGGGTTACCACTGGCTTGGCTTGGACCGAAGTTGGTGGTGAATTGCTCAATATCGAAGCTGTGACCGTCCCGGGCAAAGGGCGTGTATCCTCGACTGGGAAACTGGGCGATGTGATGAAAGAATCGATTCAAGCGGCAGAATATTTCATCAAAAACCGCGCCGCCTTGATCGGCATCAAAAATGAAGATTTGCAGCGTAAAGATATTCATGTCCATGTGCCTGAAGGTGCTACCCCCAAGGATGGCCCTTCTGCTGGGGTTGCCATGGTAACGTCATTGGTTTCCGCCTTAACAGGGATTCCGGTTCGTGGTGATGTCGCCATGACGGGTGAGGTGACCTTGCGGGGACGTGTCCTTGCGATTGGCGGGCTGAAAGAAAAACTCTTGGCCGCGGTGCGGGGAGGGATCAAAACAGCATTGATTCCAATGGAAAATCAGAAAGACCTTGCTGAAATTCCTGACAACATCAAAAATGCGCTCACCATCATTCCTGTTAACTTGGTGGATGAAGTCTTGTTGCACGCGCTGGTGGAAAAAACGACGCCGCTAACAGAAGATGAAGCGGCGGCCTCTAGTGTTGTAAATCCGGACTTGGATTCAGAAAGCGATCCCATCACTACGCATTGACCCTAAAAATCATAGGTAAAATGAATCGTAAAAATCGTGACTATTCGTTTGACGTTACTAAGTTTTTAATCGTAAAATGGACCTAGCATTAGGCTATTAACACAAACCACTATG
>CAYNQW010000180.1:0-3788 GCA_964399415.1 uncultured Hyphomicrobiales bacterium | reverse complement strand
CTGAGGCATTCGGCAAAGAGCCGTGCAGCAGACCATCATCGTGTAGAGACATCTCGCCAGCCTTCAAATCCATGCTCACCACCCGCTCGTAGTTAATTAGAGGCTCCGGAACCTCCTGATCCAACACAAGATTCTCGGCATCGTTGGTCTCGTGACGGAAATCCCCCTCGTGGTGGCTACCCGAAACGAGACGCATAGCACCATTCTCCGCGTCGGTGTCGTATACGGCGAGCCAAACGGTTACGGTACGGTGTGGATCGAGAGGCCAATATTGAGCGTCCTGATGCCATGGCACGACCGAGCCATCACCTGGATGCTTGACGAAGAGCTGACAACCCCACTGCATGATATCCGGCCCAATCACATCCTCTACATAGTCAAGGATCGCTGGTGTGCGACAAACGTCTAATACGCGGGCGCTTGCCTTGTGCCAGTTATTGACCTTGTTGATGTCAAGACCGTTCGGCATGCGCGCCGCCATGTCTCTATAAAGCGCCTGCAATTCAGCCACACCATCCTGAGATAATACGGGCAGATTCTTTACATACCCATCTCGCGCAAACTGGGCCTTCTCCGCCTTAGTTAAGCGGCGGACACCCGCGCTCTGGGCGAGGCCTGGGAGCGTATTGGCCTGGATGTTCATGTCTCTCATTCGGCATATTCCGTTTCAGCCGCTTGTGACTAGGTTATCGCCGATAAATCCACCGCTCAACCCAAAATGCATGCATAAGCAAGTTTGTCATCATAGCCCTTTGGTACGACAAAACTGGCTATCAGCAAGGAGCATTTAAAACATTTTCGGGTATTGATGTCTGCATTCGGATCAACTGTTATATCTACATACATATTCTGGCTGCAGAAATTTGACATTTTTGGGGTACCGAAAAGTTGTGATGAGCCCAGTACGCTTTGAACATTAGAGTTTAATGGAACAGTTTTAGACAATGAGCCCAACCCAAATTACTCTATTAATATTTCTATCATTGTTATGGGGTGGTTCATTTCTATTTGCCGGGATAGCAGTGACAGAGCTACATCCTCTCTACGTGGTGTTAGTTAGAGTTAGTCTCGCAGCTATTACGCTACTGCCGTTCATGCTTATGCGGCATAAATTGCCTAGTAACTTCGGCGAATGGTTTCCTTTTATTGGTATGGGGCTTCTTAATAACGCTATCCCCTTCACGTTTATCTTTTTTGCTCAGACTTATATTTCTGTCGGTCTAGCTTCTATTATTAATTCTTTTACCCCAATTGCTTCATTTGTAATTTTAGCATTTCTTGCTTCGGAGCCTTTAAGCAAAAATAAGATCGTCGGGTCTTTTCTAGGTATTTTTGGGGTAATCATTCTTGTTGGCCAAAAACCATTTGCTGATATGAGCAATAGTGCTGGGATTTTAATGGGTATAGTAGCCACGGTTAGTTACGGTTTTGCGGCCCTATGGGGCAAAAAATATTTGGCAACCACACCGCCTCTTAAGTCTGCAACATGCCAACTGATCTCCTCTTCTGTGATTTTAATTTTGGTCATATTGACTCTTCAGCCTAAATTTCCCAGCGAGCAAATAGGGATTGCCCCAGTTGTTTCATTAATCATGCTAGCTGTTTTTTCTACTGCCTTAGCTTATGTGGTATTTTTTAGAATTCTAACTATTTCAGGCGCAGGAAATGTCATGCTGGTAACGCTACTGATACCATTTTCTGGAAGTGTTTTAGGCTGGCTAGTCTTAGACGAACGACTTCAAACCAACCACATCATTGGGGCTTTAATTATAGGTCTTTCTCTCATTACCATCGATGGCAGGCTATCAGGACGGCTAAAGAGAATGTTTAAATTTTGAGAATATCTTTAATTATTTCTTGGTAAAAATTCCTAACGCGGTGTGATTAGGAGGCAACGTCTGAAAGCTTGAAACTTGCAATATCTGTACTTAATCATCGCTGTGATTTTTGAAGTTTCTGGCACAATGTTACTGCCAGTTTGTCAGAACTTTTCGCGTCTAATACCAACCGTTGCCTTGATAGTTTCGTACTCAGCAGCCTTCTATTTTTTAACTCTTTCACTAAGCACTTTACCCATCGCAGTAGTGTATGCGACATGGTCTGGCCTAGGAATTTTGTTAATTACAGTTTTTGGATATTTTGTTTTTCACCAGACTTTAGAATGGCGAGCTATTCTAGGTTTGTTATTAATTGTTAGTGGTATAATCCTGGTAAATACCTATGCACCCCACAGGTAAGTTTTTTTCCAATGTTAGATAGAAAAATCAGTCACAACTTTTACCGTTCCCCCTTTGGCTCCTCATGCCCTTTAGGCCTCCAATCTCAAGTGAGTATTCGGCTGAACCTGCTCGGATAGTATATTTCACAAATATAAAACCGACTTGCGGTAAAAAGATGACAGGATGAAGGATCTGCTAATGACAGAATTTCCCTCCGACAAGGACAGGCAGGTCGAACTGGGCAACTGGCGCACCCCACCGTTCAACCGCTGGTCCTTCAGCCATGTCAGCGAACTTATCCCGTCCGCCCCCATCCGCATGAAAAAGGGTGAGACGGCCGAATTAGGCGAAGGCAGTGTTGACCTGTCGGCCTTCGCGTTGGACGAAAACGGAAGCACCATGGGCCTCGAAGAATGGCTAGAGGCGACATACACCGACGCCATGGTTATTTTAAAGGGCGACGACGTGGTCTTTGAGCGCTACTTCGGGGAGATGGATCAGCGGCAGCAGCACATTCTGATGTCGGTATCGAAATCCGTGCTGGGCGCAGTCATTGGCTGTCTGGTCGAACAGGAAGTTGTCGATTTAGACGCTCGCGTGACCGACGTGATCCCTGAAATCACTGGCACCGCCTATGATGGCGCGACCTTGCGCAACCTCCTGGACATGCGGGTGGGGGTGCTTTTCGATGAGAATTACCACGCCACTGGTGGGGCAATCATCGAATATCGTAAGGCGCAGCTTTGGGACCCTCTTGAGATCGGTGAGGCTCCAATGGACCTACGTGGATTCTTCCAACTATTGACTGAAACCGATGGCTCGCACGAGGATCGATTCCATTACGTCTCGCCCAATACCGACCTCTTGGGCTGGGTGGTAGAGCGACTGTCAGGCCGGCGTTATGCCGATCTGGTCAGCGATCTAATCTGGAAACCGATGGGTGCCGAGGAAGACGCCTACATTACCGTGGACCGTCTGGGAGCGCCGCGCTGTGCAGGCGGGTTCTGTGCTACCACGCGCGACCTTGCCCGGTTCGGTCGGCTTCTCGTCAATGGCGGAGGAGTGGGCAACACTCAGGTTCTGCCCAAAGCTTGGGTACGCGACATAATGGAAGGGGGCGACGTGGCGGCCTGGGATCGAGGCGATTTTCTTCATCTTTTCCCCGATGGGGGGATACATTACCGTTCCAAGTGGTACGTAGAACGCGGCTTACATCCGATGGTCTTTGGGCTAGGCGTATTTGGACAAAACGTGTTCGTTGAACCTGACAGTGGGCTGGTGATCGCTAAGTTTTCCTCTCAGCCGTTGCCGCTCGATCCAGGCTTCACAGCTCTCACACACCAAGGCATCGACTTGATCCGTGAAATAGCTCGCTAGCCCAGCCGCACAGGAAAAACCGGAACCCCCAACCTCCCAATCAGCCGTAAGTAGAAATGTATTGTGAAACCTTAGACCTTGGAACTCAAAAAATGAGTGAACATAGAAACAGCTTAGAGAACAGACTTGACGCCTGGTAACAGACATCCATCCCCGCGCCTTACACTATTGTTGGAGGCACCCCCTGCCCGT
>CAYNQW010000179.1:0-3794 GCA_964399415.1 uncultured Hyphomicrobiales bacterium | reverse complement strand
CCATGTCGTTAAAATCAGCCTCCGCGGCAAGATCGGTCGACATCAGGATAAAGCCTAATTTCGCGCGATGATGACGGCCTTCATCCAATTGAGGGTTGCGGGGTTTTGAAACAATCGTTTGACCAGATGCAAACATCAGATGATCACCTCCGACAAAGTTTTAGGGTGTTGGGTGATGGGTTCATAGCCAGTTTCCGTGATGATAAAACTATCCCCCACTTGCGCGCGGAAAGTCGAGGTCGACACCGATCCATCAACAGCAAACACCATCCCCGGTTGCAGGATCGTCTCATCACCCGTCACCAATTGAGGCGATTCCAAGAAACTAAAGCCCGTGGCGCGACCGCAACGGAAAGGATAATCAAACCCTGCGTCTTGGATCACTTCGGCATAGGCCGCGTGGACGCTTTCCGCCGTCACCCCAGCCCGCAAATGATCAAGCGCCGCCTGCTGACTGGCCACGGCAATCTCATAGACGTCCGCTTGTGAAGGGTCGGCAATCTCACCAATCCAGAAGGTGCGATCAAAGCCCAATTTGAACCGATGAAAATTGGTCATCCCACAAAAACACAGAAACACCGGCTCGCCATGTTTCATGATGCGATTGCTAGCCCGGTGATGGGTTTTGATAATGTCTTGGCCGGATGCCATGATCTGCAGAAAATGCATATTGGGGGACATATCGGCATCGCTGTAATGCGCCTTCAGCAAGGCCGCCGCTTTGCGCGTTCCCGCTTGAGTGGTTGCCAGAGCAACTTCAAATTCCGCGACGCCATCAGCGATGGCCGCACGCCCTGCCTGCATCATCGCCATGGCCACTTCCCCCGCGTGGCGTGCCATCTGCAATTCTTCGGGCGATTTGATCATCCGCATCTTGCCGAGAATAGGCGTCGCATTTTCCAGATGAGCGGCATCCACCAACCCATCGACATAGCCTCGCACCAAAGGCGGCATATGATCAGGTTCGATCGCCACCCGCCTTGCGCCCTTGACCGCATGGGGCAATTCTTCCCGCCATTCTGCGCCCGCCCCATCATTCCAAGCCGCGATGCGCCCAACTTTAGCCCCGGCAAGGGCGGTGTTGAGATCAATGCTCGGGGTGATCAGCAAGGTTTCGCCATGGCTGGGCACCACCAAGATGGTGGGGCGGCCAAATTCCATATGCAAATAGTCGTAATAACCCGTCAGATAATAGACATTGTCATCATCGGTGATCAAAGCCACGTCAATATTGGCGTCGCCAAGCCGCTGTTGAAAATCACGCATTCTTTGAGCAAACATAAACGACACCTCTTCTTCCACACGCCCGGACAATGCAATTCTTAAAAATTTACTCTATTGCTGGATATAGGCGAAACGCAAGCCTAGATTTTGATCCTTTTTACCAATCTTAAAACCCCACGATAACAAGGTTTCAATGATCATCTTTTGATCCGTGATTTTCATCTAAGGGTTGTGTTTCATATTACCTTTTGTTCATATAAGGCCAGTTTACCATCACGAATGAAAGATCAGATTATGTTAAAGAACGACCAGTTAGAGCAATGGGATCGTGAGCATTTTTTCCATCCCTCAACGCATTTGGCGCAATTTGCCCGAGGAGAGATGCCGCATCGGGTCATCACCAAAGGCCAAGGTTGTTTTATCGAAGATCGCGATGGCACAAAAATGCTGGATGCTTTTGCCGGTTTGTATTGCGTTAATGTTGGCTATGGCCGTCCTGAAATCGCTGAGGCTATTGCCGCCCAAGCCAAAGAATTGGCGTATTATCACGCCTATGTTGGCCATGGCACAGAAGCCTCGATCACGCTGTCAAAAATGGTTCTGGATCGCGCGCCAAGCCATATGAGCAAGGTTTATTTTGGTCTTTCGGGGTCAGACGCCAATGAAACCAACATCAAATTGGTTTGGTATTACAATAATATCCTAGGTCGGCCTGAAAAGAAGAAGATCATCTCACGCTGGCGCGGTTATCATGGCTCAGGGCTAATCACTGGCTCGCTCACGGGGTTGGATTTGTTCCATCAAAAATTTGACCTGCCGCTGGATCGCATCCTGCATACCGAAGCGCCTTATTATTATCGCCGTCAGCATCTTGATCAGAGTGAAGGCGCTTTTGTGGCTCATTGTGTCGACGCCTTAGAAGCCATGATCGCCCGTGAAGGCGCAGACACCATCGCGGCGTTTATTGGTGAGCCTGTCTTGGGAACAGGGGGCATCGTGCCGCCGCCTGCTGGATATTGGCCTGCAATACAAGCGGTGCTGGAAAAGCATGATATCTTGCTGATCGCCGATGAAGTGGTCACTGGCTTTGGCCGTCTGGGGACGATGTTTGGCAGTGATCATTATGATCTCAAGCCTGATCTGATCACCATCGCCAAGGGTCTAACCTCAGCTTACGCGCCGTTATCCGGCAGCATCGTTTCCGAAAAAATGTGGAAAGTGTTGGAACAAGGCACGGATGAAAATGGCCCCATTGGCCATGGTTGGACCTATTCCGCCCATCCGATTGGCGCGGCTAGCGGCGTTGCCAATTTGCAATTGATCGACCGCCTCAATCTGGTCAGCAACGCCGGTGAGATGGGCGCTTATTTCAACGCCGCTCTGAAGGATGCGCTCGCCGATCACCCCCATGTTGGCGAAGTGCGCGGCGAGGGCATGTTGGCGGCGGTGGAATTGGTCGCTGATAAAGACAGCCGCCGATTCTTTGATGCTGGTGATAAAATTGGCCCGCAAGTCGCGTCTCGGCTCTTGGACGATAGCCGCGTGATTGCTCGTGCCATGCCGCAGGGGGATATTCTGGGCTTCGCGCCGCCTTTCTGTTTGACCAAAGCCGAAGCCGATGAAATTGTCAGCGGCACGGCAAAGGCCATCAAAAGCGTGCTGGGTTAACCCTTAAACCGCATGCAAAAAAACAGGCTCTTGGGGGAGCCTGTTTTTGTTTGGTAAAATGCGATTAGGTTAAATGACTTTAACCGTCAAATCACAAATGCCTTCAAGATCACAATGGACGGTGTCGCCACGCTCAACCGGACCAACCCCAGAAGGCGTGCCAGACATAATGACATCACCCGCCGCGATATCATAAAAGCGCGACAGATAAGCAATCTGCTCGGCCACTTTCCAAATCATCTGCCCGAGATCGCCTTCTTGGCGCAACTCACCATTGACGCTGAGGCTGATGCGGCCACGATCAGGATGACCAATTTCTGACGCAGGGATAAGTTCGCTCATCGGGGCTGACCGTTCAAAGGCTTTGCCCGGCTCCCAAGGACGGCGCTGTTCTTTGGCCACCGCTTGCAAATCGCGCCGCGTCATGTCAATGCCAACGCCATAGCCATAGACATAATCAAGCGCGTCTTCAACGCTGATATTGTCGCCGCCGCCTTTCAGCGCCACCACCATTTCAACTTCGTGATGAACATCGCTGGTTTCAGGCGGATAAGGGAATTCGCCTGAAGTGTCGGCGTTTTGCGCGTTCTTTTGGAAGAAGAATGGCTCTTCCCGATTAGGATCACCCCCCATTTCAATGGTATGAGCGGCGTAATTGCGACCGATACAATAAATCCGACGGATCGGGAAGACAGCATCAGAATTGCGTACTGGTAAAACCGTCACCGCGGGTTGTTCAATTACATAAGTGGTCATGAGGTATGTTCTCCTTCAGGGGGTTAGCGTCGCGACGCGTAATAATCGACACGGCGTTCCAAATAAGCCAAAAACTCGGCTATGACAAAGGCCAGCGCAAATAATACAATCAGCACCGCCCAAAAATGTTTCATCAAGAAATTCGA
>CAYNQW010000178.1:0-3797 GCA_964399415.1 uncultured Hyphomicrobiales bacterium | reverse complement strand
ATCACCGAATGGATCAAAGCGGTCGCCACCAGCCACGGCATCAGCGAGGCGTTTTCCACGGGATCCCAGAACCACCAACCGCCCCAGCCCAATTCGTAATACGCCCACCATGATCCTAGGGCGATGCCAAGGGTCAAGGCTGCCCAAGCTGCTAAAATAAAGGGCCTTGCTTGGCGTGCCCAATCGCCATCAACCTTCCCTTCAATCAAGGCTGTAATGGCAAAACTGAAAGCCACGGAAAGCCCGACATAGCCGAGGTAAAGCATCGGCGGATGCAACGCCAATCCAATATCCTGCAAAAGCGGATTCAGGCCATTGCCATCCAAAGGCGCTATTTCAAGGCGAAGAAAAGGGTTGGACGTTACCAGCAAAAACAGCAGGAAGGCCGAAGCGATCATGCCTTGAATTGATAAAACCCAGGCTTGACGCCGAGGGGCAATGTGACGCGACACCGCCACTGCCGATGAGAAAATGGCTAGGATTAATGCCCATAACAGCAAAGAGCCTTCATGATTGCCCCAAACCCCAGCAAATTTATAGATCATGGGTTTAAGCGAATGCGAATGGCTTGCCACCAGTTTTAAGGAAAAATCAGAGGTCAAAAAAGAAATCGTCAGCAAGGCAAAGGCAAGGGCAATTTGCGCCAGCATTAAACCGGCGGCCAAGCGCCCTGTTTGCATAAGGCGGTTGCCAAGCGCGTCATCATGGCTTCGCATCGCGCCAATCATAGGCACAATCGTCATCACAAGCGCAGTCCCAAAGGCTAGCGTCAGGGTGAAATGACCGATCTCAGCAATGCCCAAAACCATCGTTAATTGTTGATCCTCTCGCGGATGATGCTTGAATGAAACAGCATTTATTTATTCGAATTATTGTTAGCGACTTCTCTTGCCATTGACCATGCGATGTTTCCCCGCAGGCGAAATGGACTCGCCGTCATGATGCCGTGATTAATCTTAGGCTTCAACTTAAAATATAGAAATTTTTCTATGTATTTATATCAATCTGCGTTATATGTCTTCAATAGAGGAATAAAAAATGCCTGACACAACCATTAAAGATGTTGACTACACCCCTGCCACTGAAGGTAAGACAGCCATATTCCGAAGTCTTGTGGGTGAAAAAGCGCCAGTCTTTTTATCACGCTCGACAACGGGGGAAGTCTCACTTGATGATTATCTTGGCCAATGGGTGATGCTGTTTTTCCATCCTGCTGATTTCACGCCAGTTTGCACGTCTGAATTTGTTCGTTTGGCTCAGCGTAAGTCGGAATTTGATGCGCTCAACACGCAATTGATCGGCATTTCTGTCGATTCCATTTATGCCCATATGGCTTGGGTGCGTTGGATGGAAGAGCATTATAACATCAAGATTGATTTTCCTATTGTCGAAGATGTGTCGATGACCATCGCGCGCGCCTATGGATTGATCAACGATGACAGCAATTCCACGTCGGGTGCGCGAGCCTGCTGTTTTATCAATCCTCAGGGCGCAATCGAGGCGAAAATCCATTACCCCATGCAACTTGGGCGTTCGGTGGATGAATTGTTGCGTGTGCAAAAGGCGCTGATTGAAATTGAAAAGACCGGCATGACCTGTCCAGTGGATTGGCAAGATGGCGGAAGAATGCTGGATTATCCTGCTGAAGACATGCGCCAGATGAAAGGCGACTGGTTGCAACAGTCCATGAAAAACTTTGATTTTTAGAACACAAATTATTCTTAAAAACTGAGATCAATATGACAAACAAAATTATTAATGCAGAATTGGCTGATCACGCGATTATTGTTTTTCGTGCTTTGGCGCATGATCTCCGCTTTCAAATTTGTGCCATCCTTGTGGATGAACCACTATCGGTATCGACCATCTGCCAACGCTTAAAGATGCCGCAGCATCGCGTATCCCAACAATTGGCGTTGCTCCGGTCTTCAAACGTGGTCACCGCAAGAAAACAATCCCGCCAAGTGTTCTATTCAATCGCTGATGCCTTTGTTGAAAATATCCTGCGCCATACTTTGAATGAGTCGGAACACAGAGAAGTGCAAAAGACGGCAACAAAGACCGATGAAGTAGCACCGCCTCAATCGGCTGACAAACGCGGTCATTCTTTTGAAGCGGGTCGGTTTTCTGCCATTCGTTAAGGGCTGTCTCGAACGGAGGTGTAAAGGTCATGACAGGCATCTTCAGGGGTCAAAACCCAAGCCTTTGGGCGCGAGGCTTCATTGTTTGGGCGCTGATGATGGTGCCTGTGTCGGTTGCATCGGCTGGCGATTCGACCCATGCCAGCCCCTCAGATATCCCAAGCACCGCCTTGGTGATGGTCACATCATCGTCCTGCCCATGGTGTGATGCGTTTGAAGATGAGGTGGGTTATCTTTACGATAAAACAAAAGAATCACAAAAATATCCCATCTATCGCATTGATTTCTTTTCCAAATTCCCTGAACGCCTTGGCCATATCCCGCCCGCTCAATTTACGCCAACCTTTATTGTGATTGAAGATGATAAAGAAATTGGGCGTTTGGTTGGCTATCCGGGCGATGAAATGTTCTGGTGGCGATTTTCTGAATTTACCGAATAAGGCGTGTTTCAAGCCTGACTTGAAATAGAGAGCATTTCTTGCATAGAATAATTCAAATATATTAATTTAATAATGTATTATTCTTGACATCTTTTCCTATCCCCGCAGAATGAGAATACAATTAAAAGGTTTTGAGGGGGGAATCATGCAAAAAATCACCATAGCATTGGCTGCTGTTTTGCTGGTAGGCACAGCCCATGCTGCATCTGTTCGCGTTACTGAGCCAGGCCTTGTCAGCTATACGATTGTCGATGATGCGGCGATCAACGAGCCACTCACCGATCAAGCGGGGGATCCCGCCAATGGTCGTAAATTGGCTATTAATCGCAAAAAGGGCAATTGTCTTGCCTGTCATGTCATGCCAATTTCTGAGCAATCTTTTCATGGTGAAACCGCGCCGTCTTTGTATGGTGTGGCCAATCGGTTGTCGGAAGGGGAACTTCGCATGCAATTGGTGAACGCAAAAGTCACCAATGAAAATACGATGATGCCATCCTTTTATCGCGTTTGGGGATACAACCGCCCCAATAAAAAATTCGCAGGCAAGACCATTCTATCGGCTCAAGAAGTTGAAGATATTGTGGCTTACCTGAAAACCCTGACTGAGGAGCAATAATCCGATGAAATATACGATGAACTTTCAAGACATTTCCCGGCGCAAGGCGCTTGGTTTGCTTGGTGGCGCGGTTGCGCTTTCAGCCTTCGCAGGACCAGTTCTTGCGGACGCGGCTGCGGTGTCAGGAAAGATCAAGGAATTGACCGGAGGTGCAGGTGCATCTGAAGGCGCAATCACCCTTGATATTCCTGAAATTGCTGAAAACGGCAACGCGGTGAAGGTTGGTTTTGAGGTTGATAGCCCCATGACCGATGGCGACTATGTCAAAGCCGTGCATGTTATGGCGGACGGCAACCCAACCCCGGAAGTGGCGAGTTTCAATTTCACGCCCGCCAATGGCGCTTGCAGCGCGGTCACCCGGATGCGGTTGGCTAAAACCCAGAACGTGATCGTTCTTGCTGAAATGAGCGACGGTTCATTCAAGCAAGCAACGGGTACCATCAAAGTTACCATCGGCGGCTGCGGCGGCTGATCAAAATCTTAGAGGAGCAAAACAATGGCTAAAATTAAACCCCGCGTAAAAGTCCCTAAGTCGGCTGATGCAGGTGAAATTATCGAGATCAAAGCGCTGATTTCACATCCCATGCACACGGGCCGTGC
>CAYNQW010000177.1:0-3806 GCA_964399415.1 uncultured Hyphomicrobiales bacterium | reverse complement strand
GCTGTTGAAATGATGCACTCTGCCGCCAGCCGCTACGATATGGATCGCTTTGGCATGTTATTCCGCCCCAGCCCACGGCAATCTGATGTGATGATTGTGGCTGGCACGCTGACCAATAAAATGGCGCCGGCTTTGCGGAAAGTTTATGATCAGATGGCAGAGCCTCGCTGGGTGCTGTCCATGGGATCATGCGCGAATGGCGGCGGTTATTATCATTACTCCTATGCGGTTGTTCGCGGTTGTGACCGGATTGTTCCTGTGGATGTTTATGTGCCGGGCTGTCCTCCGACGGCGGAAGCATTAATCTATGGCTTGTTGCAGTTGCAAAAGAAAATCCGCCGAACAACAACCATCGCCAGATAAGATCAACTTTTCTATTTTAGACAATGACCGATAAAAAATCTGAAAATGCTTTGACCAGCCTTGCTCAACCCGATCAGGTGGCCATGATTGAAAACCTGAAATTGCAGGTGAGTTCGCATCTTGGCTCTCGGATGGTGAGTGTTGAAACTTTTAGGGGTGAGGTCTGTTTTACGGTTAATGTTGCAGATATTCCTGCTATTTTGTTGATGCTCCGTGAAGATAGCGGCGGTGCTTTCACGCAATTGACGGAATTAACAGCGGTGGATCACCCAAGCCGCCCGCAACGGTTTGATCTGATTTATCAATTGTTGAGCGTAACTTATAACCGCCGCATCCGCTTAAAAGCCGCGATTGGTGATGGTGAAGTTGCGCCATCGGTCAGCCATATCTTTACCACCGCTGTTTGGTCCGAGCGCGAAGTGTGGGATATGTTTGGTATTTTCTTCAGCGGTCATAATGATTTGCGGCGATTGCTGACGGATTATGGTTTTGAAGGCCACCCGCTTCGTAAAGATTTCCCGCTGACGGGGACGGTTGAAACTCGATATGATGATCAGGAAAAGCGCGTTGTTTATGAGCCTGTATCGCTGACGCAGGAATTCCGTGATTACGATTATATGAGTCCATGGGAAGGCGTCCAGACGGCGATGCGTCAGGATGATCCATCGCCCCAAGACGATAGCGAATAGGGGAATAAAATGGCTGAATCCCAAATTAAACCCTTAACCATGAATTTTGGCCCCCAGCACCCAGCGGCGCATGGGGTGTTGCGCTTGGTGTTGGAAATGGACGGTGAGGTGATTGAACGGGCTGATCCTCATATTGGCCTGTTGCATCGCGGCACGGAAAAACTGATCGAGCATAAAACCTACCTTCAGGCCTTGCCGTATTTTGACCGCCTTGATTATGTCTCACCGATGAATCAGGAACATGCCTTTGCTTTGGCTTGTGAAAAACTGTTGCAAATCGAAGCCCCGCGGCGGGCTCAATTTATTCGGGTGCTTTATTGTGAAATTGGCCGAATTCTCAATCACCTGTTGAATTTGACCACTTTTGCCATTGATGTCGGGGCAATGACGCCATTGCTTTGGGGCTTTGAAGAGCGCGAAGAATTGATGGGCTTTTATGAGCGTGCTTCTGGAGCGCGTTTGCACGCGGCTTATTTCCGCCCGGGCGGTGTTCATCAGGATCTGCCCGCTGGTCTCACCGATGATATTCTGGATTGGGTAGAACGCTTCCCGTCCTTTATTGATGATCTGGAAACCTTGCTCACCGATAACCGTATTTTTAAGCAACGCACGGTTGATATTGGGGTGGTCAGCCTCGACGAAGCGCTTGATTTAGGCTTCACCGGCCCTTGCATCCGCGCATCAGGCCTGCCTTGGGATTTGCGTAAGACTCAGCCCTATGATGTTTATGACGAATTGGAATTCGATATTCCAACCGGCAAGACAGGGGATTGTTATGCTCGTTATCTGGTGCGGGTCGAAGAAATGCGGCAATCGCTGAAAATCATCCGTCAATGTATTGAAATGATGCCTGAAGGCCCGGTGATGAGTGAAGACCATAAAATCACCCCACCGCGCCGAGATGAAATGAAGACGTCGATGGAAGCGTTGATCCATCATTTCAAACTCTATACTGAAGGCTTTCACGTGCCGGCAGGCGAAACCTATACCGCGGTGGAAGCACCAAAAGGTGAATTTGGCGTCTTTATCGTTTCAGACGGCAGCAATAAGCCTTACCGCTGTAAGATTAGAGCGCCGGGCTTCCCGTTTATGGCCTCGATTGATCAATTATCGCGCGGCCATATGCTGGCCGATAGTGTCGCTATTCTTGGTTCTCTTGACGTAGTATTTGGTGAGATTGACCGATGAGCATTAACAGCCGTATCGCCGATGAACAGCCGACCAGTTTTGCCTTTAGCGCAGACAATAAGAAAGTCGTTAAGGCTATTTTGGCCAAATACCCCAAGGATCGTAAAGCCAGCGCGGTGATCCCGCTGCTTGATCTTGCCCAGCGTCAGCATGACAACTGGATTCCCATGAAAGCGATTGAATTGATCGCTGAAACGCTTGAAATGGCTGAAATCCGTGTCTTAGAAGTGGCGACCTTCTATACCATGTTTAATTTGCGCCCCGTGGGTAAGTTTTTCATACAAGCTTGCGGCACCACCCCTTGTTGGTTGCGCGGCAGTGATGATGTGATGCGCTGCATCCATGATAAATTGGGCATTAAATCTGGTCAGACCAGCGCATGCGGTCAATTCAGCCTGCTTGAAGTCGAGTGTTTAGGGGCTTGTGTGAACGCGCCAATGGTTCAGATCAATGACGATTACTATGAAGACCTTGATTATGAATCGACGGCAAGTTTGATTGATCGGTTGGCGAGTGGCGATATTCCCCCCGCAGGTTCAGTCAAAGGTCGTCAAGGATCACAACCGGAATCAGGACCCACCAGCCTTGGTGAAATCATTGATTTGAAGGCAGTGAAATCGAATAAAACATCACGGAAAACTGCGGGGAAAACCCGTCAGGGAGGCGCATGATGCTGGCGGATAAGGATCGCATCTTTACCAATATCTATGGTTGGGAATCGCCCTCGCTGGCGGCGGCGAAAAAACGTGGTGATTGGTCACGCACGGCCAGTCTCATGAAAAAGGGCGCTGATGACGTGATCGAATCTGTTAAGGCTTCGGGTTTGCGTGGTCGCGGCGGCGCTGGTTTCCCAACGGGGTTAAAATGGTCTTTCATGCCCAAAGAGGTGAAGGATCGCCCACATTATTTGGTGGTGAATGCTGATGAATCCGAACCTGGAACCTGCAAAGACCGTGATATTCTTCGTCATGAGCCGCATAAATTGGTCGAAGGCTGTTTGCTGGCAGGTTTTGCCATGCGCGCCAATACAGGATACATCTACATCCGCGGTGAATTCGTCAATGAAGCCATTGCCCTGCAAAAAGCCATTGATGAAGCCTATGATGCTGGATTGCTGGGCAAAAATGCCGCCAAATCCGGATGGGATTTCGACCTTTATGTCCATCGCGGGGCTGGTGCTTACATTTGCGGTGAAGAGACCGCTCTGCTGGAAAGCCTTGAAGGTCGCAAAGGCCAACCCCGTTTGAAACCGCCATTCCCTGCAGGCGTTGGTCTTTATGGATGCCCCACCACCGTCAATAATGTTGAAACCATTGCCGTGGTGCCAACCATTCTAAGGCGCGGTGCGGATTGGTTTGCTGGCTTGGGGCGTGAAGGCAATACAGGGTCAAAATTGTTTTGCATCTCAGGCCATGTCAACAACCCGTGCAATGTTGAAGAAGAGATGGGCATCCCTCTAAAAGACTTGATTGAAAAGCACGCTGGCGGTGTTCGCGGCGGATGGGATAATTTGTTGGCGGTGATCCCCGGCGGGTCTTCAACCCCATTGATGCCGAAACAAGTTTG
>CAYNQW010000176.1:0-3814 GCA_964399415.1 uncultured Hyphomicrobiales bacterium | reverse complement strand
GATAAATTGCCTCAATCCCCGGCCCGCTGATCACGTGTTCCGCGCTCACAAAGCCTTGAATTCCTCGAAGGTGAGCCTCGATCTCTCTTTCCAGATCATCGCGCGGGGTGAAATACACATGCCCTCCCTCGCCTTCAATCACCGCGTGATGATGTTGCGCTGGCATTAAAGCCGCAACGCCAAGCCCTGTTCCGGGGCCAATCACCAATAATGGCGCGTCTGGACGTGAAGCGCCTTTAACAAGAGGCTGATTGCCCGCGCTATCCAGATGGATTTGAGCCAAAGCCTGAGCGGTGAAATCATTAATCACCAAAAGACCATCACCGGGGAGACGCGCCAGTAAATTCTTCTTGCTGAAATGCCAGTGGTTATTGGTGACATCAACATGATCGCCCATCATTGGCCCTGCAACCGCAATAGAGGTTGCGGTGATCTTGCGGATTAGATCAGACGACAAGGCATCAAGATAAGCATCAATGGCATCATCGAGGCTTGGAAAATCCGCGCAAGTGAGATTCTGAATCTGCGATAAAGGTGCTGTTTCACTCTCAGCAAAGCCAAATCGAGCGTTTGTTCCGCCAACATCAATCGCTATTTCGGCCATGGCTTTGACTCAACAGAAAATAGGGTTTTAATTTAACCGCTCACCGGTATTGGCATCAAAATACGATGCTTTATCCATATTGAAAGACAGATTCATGGGCAAACCAGCGATGGCGGAAGTTTCCGCTTGCAATCGAGCCGTCACCTCAACGCCGCCAAGCGACATCAAGACATAGGTATCAGCCCCCGCAGGCTCAACCACATCAATCAAACACGACGCGACCTGATCATGATGGTGTTTCTGCAATTTGGAGTCAGCGATATCTTCAGGGCGAATACCGAGGACAATTTGCTCTGGCAAGTTCGCAGCGTTCAAATCGGTCAAAATCAAGTCTTCGCGATCATTGTTTTGAATAATGAATTGCGTTCCTTTGCCGTTCTTCTTGACCTTGGCTGGGATCAAATTCATCGCCGGCGATCCCATGAAATCCGCCACAAACAAATTGGCTGGGTGGCTATAAATTTCTGCTGGGGTGCCAATTTGCTGAATAACGCCGCCCTTCATCACAACAATTTTAGTCGCCAGCGTCATGGCCTCAATCTGGTCATGCGTCACATAAACCATTGAGGCGTTTAGGTTTTGATGCAGTTTCTTAATCTCTGTCCGCATTTCCACCCGAAGTTTAGCATCAAGGTTGGAAAGAGGTTCGTCAAAAAGGAATAGTTTGGGGTCACGCACCAAGGCGCGGCCCATGGCGACACGTTGCCGCTGACCACCAGAAAGTTGCGAAGGACGCCGGTCAAGCAACGTGTCGATTTGCAGCTGGCGTGCTACATGATCGAGTTTTTTCTGCTGAAGGGCTTTATCAACCCCGCGCACTTTCATGCCGAAGGTTATGTTTTTCGCAACCGTCATCGTGGGATAAAGAGCATAGGACTGAAACACCATGGCGATATCACGGTCTTTAGGGCTAACATTCTGCATGTCGCGACCATCAATCACAACCGAACCACCGGAAATTGGCTCAAGCCCTGCGATGCAGTTCAGCAAGGTTGACTTGCCGCAACCCGATGGGCCAACAAGCACCAAAAACTCACCCGCATCAATGCTCACATTGATATCTTTCAAAATATCAAGGGCACCAAATTTCTTACTTAAACCTTTTAATTCAAGAATAGGAGCCATGGTTATCCTTTCACTGAACCTGCTGTTAAGCCGCGAATAAAATATTTCCCAGCCACCACATACACCAATAAAGTTGGCAAAGCGGCGATGATGGCCGCCGCCATATCGACGTTATATTCTTTCACGCCTGTTGTTGAATTGACGATGTTATTGAGCGCTACCGTTACGGGTTGTGTGCCGGCTTCTGAAAACGACACCCCGAAAAGAAAATCATTCCAAATCTGGGTGAATTGCCAAATGATGGTGACCACAATGATGGGCAATGACAACGGCAGAAAGATTGAAAAGAAAATCCGAAAGAAAGACGCGCCATCAATCTTTGCGGCTTTGACCAATTCAGGCGGTATCGTGACATAGTAATTGCGGAAAAATAAAGTCGTGAACCCTATCCCGTAAATCACATGCACCATGATCAAGCCTGGAATTGAACCGGCAAGCCCCATTTGACCAAGCAAGCGCGCCATGGGCAATAGCACCACCTGAAATGGAATAAAACAGCCAAATAAAATCAGGGCAAAAATCAAATTTGCTCCGCGAAAACGCCATTGCGCCACCGCATAGCCATTGAGAGCGCCGATAAAAGTTGAAATTAACACCGCAGGCACCGCCATAATCACGGAATTCCAGAAATAAGGGCGCAAGCCTTCACATTTAATCCCAGAACAAGCCCCGGACCACGCGGTCATCCATGCTTGAAACGTCACGTCACGCGGCAAGGAAATGAGCGATCCTGTTCGAATTTCCTCTAGGGATTTGAGCGAGGTGGTGACCATCACAAAGAGCGGCAACATATAATAAATGGCGAATAACGCCAGAACCGCATATAACAGCCAGCGCAAAACTAGGTTTTTAACCGAAACGTTAAGCGTTGAACGATTGGCAAAGTTAGTCATGCTTTGCCCTCAATTCAGAATAAAGATAAGGCACAACAATCGCAAAAATGATCATCATCATGACCATCGCCGAACTTGCCGCTTGCCCAAGGTCGCCGCGAGAAAAGGCCATCGTGTACATATAAGTGGCGGGCAAATCTGTGGCGAAACCAGGCCCTCCTCCGGTCAAGGCGATGACCAGATCAAAACTTTTAATCGCCAAATGCGCCAAGACAATGAAAGCCGACAGAAAGATTGAGGCCATTGATGGGATAATGATGGAGGCATAAATCCGCCAAGTGGGAATCCCATCCACCTGCGCGGCTTTGATGACTTCTTGGTCAATGGAACGCAAGCCAGCCAAAAAGAGCGCCATTACAAATCCTGACGCCTGCCAAACGCTGGCAATAACAACGGTATAGATCGCCATGTCAGGGTTAACCAGCCAGTCAAAACTAAAATCCGTCCAACCAAGATCACGAACGGTGGCTTCAAGGCCAAGCCCGGGGTTGAGTATCCATTTCCATGCGGTGCCGGTGACAATAAGCGATAAAGCCATCGGATAAAGATAAATGGTTCGGATCACGCCTTCGGTGCGAATTTTCTGATCCAGTAAAATCGCCAACATCAATCCAAGAAGGGTGGAAATAATTATAAAAAGAAAACCAAAAATATAGAGATTATTGAGGGCTGTATCCCATCGGGCGGAATCAAAAAGACGCTCGTATTGAATAAAGCCATGAAGATCGTATCGCGGCAGAAGCCGAGAGCGGGTCAGCGAAACCCAAGCGGTCCAGCCAATAAACCCATACACAAAGATAACCGCGATCAAAAACGACGGCGCCAAGACAATCTTTGGCATATGTTTTTCTAGCCATGTGATCATAACGTGTCACCGCAAAAACCCACCTGCCAGAAATCCAGCAGGTGGGGATTGATTATTAGAGGCTATTCGCAATTGATTTTGCGAGCATATTAACCGCTTCAGATGAAGACATGTCAGAGTTGAAATGTGCAGTCACAACATCGGTAATTGCACCTGACTGTGCGCCACGAAGCGCCATGCCATGGGCATAGGATGGCAGAAGTGAGCCCCCAGCGTTGCTGGTGGCCATGTCTTGAGCCGAAATATGAGCGCAAGTGTCAAAATCATCCAATGCCACATCAACACGAGCCGGGATTGAACCCTTATTCATGTTAAAGACTTTTTGGA
>CAYNQW010000175.1:0-3880 GCA_964399415.1 uncultured Hyphomicrobiales bacterium | reverse complement strand
TGAATCCGCCACCATGAATAATCACCATCGACGGCACTGATTTCCCAGAGAGATCAACATCGGGCACGTACAAATCGAGCAAGAGGTCAAATTCGTCCGTGGCAGGATAGGTAACAGTGGCAGTGTCGTAGACAACCGCTTGCGCTCTATTCACCGAATACGGTGAACAGGGATCAACCCCCACGTACCGACTGCGACTTGCCACGGCACCAGGCTCGATTTTCACGCGCAATGGTGTGGCACTAAAGTAAATTCTGTTTAAATCACTGACCAGTTCGTAACCGATGTAGATGGCCAGCTCACCCTGCGCGATCCCCGCTGGCCCAAATTGCACTTGATCAAGAATGTTAATGGTTTCGGTTGCCTGTAAGGTCTTTGTGGCAAAGGGTTCCAGAGAATCACGCAAGCCATCCCAGGGGTGAAATACATTGCCCACCAACATGTAGGACTCTTCGCCCACAATGGCCACGACATAAATGCTTCCTGCGCTGCCCACATGATCATTTTCTACAACCAGGCTGCTTTCCAGATCAACACTATCCAATGGATCGACACAGGACACATAGCTGAGCCCTTCATCAATACTGGCTCCGGCGTAAAACTCTGCAGTAGTTGATTGGAGACTCGCCTCTGCTGTGATCGGATCGATCACCGAGACATTAGCAACTGCCAACTGCGGTGGCATCGCCGCTTCAGCATTGGCAAACAGGGTTGTCGCAACCAACAGCAGACCAAGCCAAGTACTGCGGTGTAAAGTCGAGGCAATCAGATAATCAGTCATTCGATTGAGCAGCATCGGCTTTCCCTTATAACTGGAGTAAACAGACAATGAATTCTGCGTAGGGTAATAGGAACTCTACTTATCTAACGCACCCGAACGCGTTCGGTTGACTCGACGCAGACAAAGCGGCCTAGCAAGTCAGATTCTTGCCCGGCAGGGGTTGATTACTGGCTGCAGTTATTGAATAAGGTTCGCGGGGCCTTATGTTTAGCGTCAATAAGCCCGCCGAGCTTATGTCAGATGGTGTCAGTTATCAAACATCATATCGATCTTGGCAGAGATGACTTCAAGATATCTGGACTGCTTATCAATTTCATTGAGAATTCTGGCCCGGTGCGCCTCGAGCAGCTGTTTACGCTTACCGGATGTGCGCTTCCCCTGAAAGTAGAGTCGACCATATTCTCGAATCTCACTAATCGGCATCTGGGTACCACGCAGCGCCTTGATAAACTTCAGGGCCTTTAAGTCGGACTCAGTGTATACCCTTCGTCCGGCCGCATCTTTTGCAATACTGGGAATGAGCTCTGACCTTTCGTAGTAACGCAACGTGTGCTGTGAAAGGTCAGTCTCTTTTGATGCCTGAGCAATAGAATACAGTTTCATAAGATCGGCTTACTTGGCGACACGTTTTCTGAATGTATCTCCTGCCATTTTTAACACCCTGGCCCTCGAAAGCAGTCGGGGCAGGAGCGCAAATTTCCTGTTTTCTTTACCGGTTATTTTATAGATCTCCCCTTCCACGAATGCATCCAGCCCTTCGACGGCAACCGCTTCGCTCGTCATACCTGCTTTACCGGATTCAGCAAGTTGCCGATTGATTTCATGCAGTTCAGCGGAGGATTTTTCAGACGCTACGCGGCTGAAATCTGTAGCCGTCGCCCCGGGACACAAGGTCATCACTTTAATCCCCTTGCTTTCATATTCGTATCTTATGGCTTCAGAAAACAAAAGCACGTAAGCCTTTGAGGCTGAATAGACGCTGGCGAAAGGTACCGGCAAAAAAGAAGCGGTTGAACCGATATTAATCACGCCTCCCTCCCCCCGGGTCACCATATCCGGAATCGCAAGCCGGCAAAGGTCAGTCAATGACGTAATATTCAGCTGAATCATTTGCGCGTAGTCTTCAGAGTCGAACTCACAAAACTCGCCCCAACGACCATAACCTGCGTTATTGATTAACAAGTCGACATGCAATTGAGACCCGACGATCTCAGCATACAAATTAGCGGCCGAACCTGGAAGGCTCAGATCAGCCGGGAAGGCCTTGGCGTTGCGCCCCGAACTGCGAATTTTCTCTGCTTCCGCTTCAATTTTATCCCCCGAACGAGCGGTTAGAATCACATGAGCACCGCGCTCAGAAAGCTCATGAGCCAATGCCAGGCCGATACCTGATGAGGCACCAGTCACCAGTGCTGTCTTGTTTTCGAATGAATTCAACTTATTCTCCTGTTTAAACCAGTATCAAGGTCTTTTTAATCAGGTTTGATCAACGTTCCTGCAATCCAAAATAAGAAATGGTCCTATTCAACTCCTGAATCGCCTGCAAGTTCCTCCTCGATGCGGGCGCCTCTCAGAATATTCGTCATAGCGTAATTCCCTTCATGGCAGGCATATTCGTAGATCTGTCCAGCGACTTTGGTCATCGGTACGACCGCAGAAATCTTATCGCTGAACGTCGCCGGATCATCGATCGTAAAGGCGTATTCCAATTGGTCATAGGCAAGCCGGGTAAAGCGTTCTGTCAGAATCATTTCCTTATTGCTGCCTGTAAAATTGAAAGTCTGACGCAAACCATTGAAGTTTTTGGTTTGCACGACTAAGGTCTCGCCCTCCCACCAACCTCGTGAATCGCCAGACCAGAGACGTATGCTGTCATCCAGATGCTTTTCATTGCCAAGTGGCACAATACGGGCGTCGTGGATCATTTCAGTCATGATCACAACCGCGTCCTTGCCCTGAAAAATTTGCACATTATTGTTATAGCGACTGGGCACAAAAGGAGGGCCGGAGTTGAAGCCGACCAAGCAGCGGGACGACAAACCCCGGTCTTCGGGCCCATCTCTACCGATTCCGCCAATGACAAATCGAACCGGTCTGAAACCCTGAATATCGACACGCCCACTGTATAAAAACTCATTGCCGTTGACCTCCTCCGGCACGCGGCCGTTGGCTGGATAGACAATATGAGAAGTACGGGTTGGTTCTCCAATTCCGGCGCTCTCCTCCCAAAAATCATTGTAAGAAATCCAGCTCTGAAGAGAGGTGTCTTTAGGCGGTGCATCACGACTGTCGTCAGCCTCTGACGCCCTGGCGGCGGCCTGCGCTGCTTCTTGTAACAGCCTTGCCCTCACCTCCTGCAATTCATCAGGCGCCAGAAATTCGCGATCACCGAATCTCTGGTCTCTCTGCATGGGAATGTTTGAGCTGAAGTTCCAGACGCCTTGCAAATCGGGGTGACCGTACTCGGTCCTAAAGCTCTGGTATTGTTTGGATGACTGAGCAAAAACCAATCCGGTGGAAGCGCAAGCCAGGATAACCAGGAGGACATGCAGCGTAAGATTTTTGCTTCGGTGATCCATGACGTTTGGCCTGACTCGAGGCCTTCCTAGATTGGATGTTCGAACACTATAAGAGTTAGAGTAAACTCTATGTCAAGCATGGCTACCAGCCCACATTCCATTCACACATTCTTACCACCACACTGCCCGGATCCCGGCAATTCACTGTCAGAAGCAATTTGGGCCCGGAAAGAGCGGAGCCGAACGCCCTTTAAGTTATCCAGATAACCGGGGTGATCTCCCCTTCGGAAGGCGCAAGCAGTGATCGATCAGCAGTAGGTGGACCGCGGGAGAGCGCCGGTTCGAGGTTCAGCTCGCAGTCGGGCCACTACTTACGCAGTTTATGTAGTGACTTTTCACGCAATAGTGTGAAAGCCGAAAAGCCAGGCAGGGTTTTATTCCAGACCAAATTCTTGCCTTAACTCAAGAGTTCTGGCTCCTGCCAGTGACCCGGGCATTGAGTAATTGCCTTCATGGCAGGCATATTCGTACACCTGATCTTCAGTTGCATAGAAACTCAATTCCGCGGTCCATGACTGTG
>CAYNQW010000174.1:0-3886 GCA_964399415.1 uncultured Hyphomicrobiales bacterium | reverse complement strand
AAAGGGTTGGTGAAACTGGAGGTTATCGCACCGCTGGCCGGTGTGTAGAGGAATTCGCTTCGGCGGATAGAGTAAAGTGATTTGTTGAATGAGAACCGGATTGCTGGGCGTCGACAATCGGGTTCAAATCACTGAACGAGACGCGTTAAATGGAGGAAACAGATGTTGAATCTTAAATCTATGACCAAAACTGTCGCGATGGCAGGTCTTGGTCTTTCTGCACTGGTTGTTGCCGGTGTTGCACAAGCCAAGGAAGTTCACATTCGTGTTCAGGCGGTGATTGGTGCAAAGTCTGACGAAGTCGCGATGTTGAGAGACTTCATGGCTGATGTTACGGCTTTGACAAATGGTGAAGTGACGTTTGAAGTGTTGCCAGCAGGTGCCGTTGTCGGTGTTACGGAAACCCTTGACGCTGTTGATGCTGGTCTTGTTGAAGGTGGTTTTGCTTGGACACACTATTGGTCAGGCAAGCACCCAGCAGCGATGCTGTTTGGTTCGCCTGTTGCTGGTGCCGGTGTTGGCATCGACAACATTGCCTTCCTGTCTTGGTTCCAATACGCCGGTGGTAAAGAACTTTACGAACAGCTGTGGGACGAAATGGGCATGAACGTAAAAGGCTTTATGCTTCAGCCAGTGGGTCCAGAAGCCCTCGGTTGGTTCAAAGAGCCAATCAATTCCATGGAAGACTTCCGCAAGTATCGCTTCCGCACCCCTCCTGGAATTCCAGGTCAGACCTATAAAGACATTGGCGTTGCTTCTGTTGCTATGGGTGGTGGTGACATTCTGCCAGCCCTTGAAAAAGGGACTATTGATGCGGCGGAATGGTGCTGCCCGAAGCCTGACTCAGTGTTTGGTTTCCAGAAAGTGCTGAAGCATTACTACCTGCAAGGTCTGCACCAGGTTGTGGTGAACGCTGACTTGTACTTGAACAAGGACGTTTACAACTCCCTGACCGATCATCAGAAAAAGGCTTTTGAAGTTGCGGCCAACGCATCTTTGTCAAAGTCCATGTCAAACCGTATCTATGAAAACGGTAAGGCGCTGAAGGATCTGACCGACAACCATGGTGTTATTCTGCACGATACCCCAGCCGATTACTTCCCTGCATATATGAACGCGGCAAAAGCATCACTTGAAAAGAATGCTGCTGAAAACGAATTCTTTGCAAAAGTATGGCAGTCTCAAAAAGACTTTGCTGAGATTGCAGTGCCATTCTGGGCAGGCGCTCAGGCTTCCAACGCATCACTCGGCAAAGCGTTTGCTGATAGCGTGAAGTAACTCATTGTTCAAAGGGCCAGTCATCAAGCCTGGCCCTTTGATTTCATTTCTTTTTATTAATTTGTTGAAGCAATAAAAATAAACGCGGAATGTTCCGCCCTTTTGGGGAGACAGACAAATGGCTCAAAACGAAGATGGAATGGAACTCGATATTTCTGACGAGTTGATCGCAGAACGTCGAGCCGGAGAGCCTGGGGATACACCCGAAGATATGCATCCATTGATGCGCTTAATTGTTGGCAATATTGATATTCTTAACAATTGGGTGGGCAAATTGACGTGCTTGATGCTGGTGCCGGTCATCGCCGCGATGATCTATGAGGTGGTGGCGCGCAAGGTTTTCATCGCTCCCACCGATTGGGCTTATGATACGAGCCGGATGTTTTCAGGCGCGATGTTCATGCTGGGTGCAGGATACGCGTTGATGCGTGGCGTTCATATCCGCGCAGATTTCCTGTTTCGGAATTGGTCGCCACGAACACAAGCGCTTGTCGATGGCGCGCTTTATCTGCTGTTTTATTTTCCGGCAATGCTGTTCTTTTTCTGGGTGTCTTATGAATACACTTATAAAGCATGGGTGACTTGGGAACGGTCCATGGACACAGCGATGATGGCGCCACTGGCACCAGCGCGAACCGCTATGCCATTGGGCGCTTTGCTGTTAATGGTGCAAGGCGTGGCCGAATTCCTTCGCGCTTATCATCAAATCGGTAAGGGCAAGATACAAACTTGGGTGATGCGCTTATTGCCTGTTTATGTGATCGTTCTTGGCGCTATTTTCTGCAACAGTTTATTCCCACAGGTCTTCAATTTTGAGATGCTGTTTGGTGATGGCTTTGACGGTAGCCTGAAAGGCGTTGGCGGGTTTTCCAATGAAATGATCGGGGTCTTTATGATCGCCGTGATGTTATTGGCAATTTTTGTTGGCTTCCCGATTTCCTTCACCCTGATTTTCCTTGGCTTTGCCTTTGGCGCTTGGGGATTTGGCGGCAAACTGGTGTTCTACCTTCAGACCCTGCAATTCAACAACGTGATGCTGGAACAGACGTTAGCGGCGGTGCCATTGTTTGTTTTCATGGGCATCATGATGGAACAAGCGGGGTTGATGGAACGCTTGTTTACGTCGGTGCAATTGATGTTGTCCCGCACGCGAGGCGCGCTTTATTTAGCCGTTCTGTTTGTGTCGACTATTTTCGCCGCCGCCACAGGTATTGTGGGCGCTTCGGTCACGATTTTAGGAATTATGGCCGCTAAGACCATGAACAAATCCGGCTATGATGTGCGGCTAGCGGCAGGGACGATTACCGCGGGCGGTACGTTGGGGATTTTGATCCCGCCATCAATTATGCTGGTGGTTATGGGGCCGGTGTTGGAAGTGCCGGTCACCGATTTGTTTTCTGCCGCGATTATTCCAGGGATTATGCTGGCCGCTATGTATGCGGGTTATGCGCTGATCCGCTGTTGGCTTAACCCATCGCTAGGGCCGATATTGCCGCCTGAAGATCAACCAACCACGTCTCCATATTATTGGTTGGAATCGGTGCTGGTGATCACCTCGATTGTGATGTTCTTTACCCTGATCGTGATGGCGTTTTCAGGTTCATTGGTGGGGATTTTCCCATTCTCATCACTGCTCATCCCCTTAGGCTGGATGGCGTTGATGTATTTCGGTGCAAAATGGATTAGAGACACCAAGCCAGCAGGCTTTTTCTTCTCCGATTTGTGGTATGAATTTTTTATGGGGCTAGTGCCACCATCGGCATTGGTGGCTTTTGCGCTTGGGTCAATCTTGTTTGGCTGGGCGACCCCAACAGAGGGCGCGAGTTGTGGGGCATTCGGTGCCTTGGTTTTGACCCTAGCCTATCGCAAATTGAGTTTTGGCAAATTCTACG
Organism: uncultured Hyphomicrobiales bacterium; assembly: GCA_964399415.1. Taxonomy (GTDB): domain Bacteria; phylum Pseudomonadota; class Alphaproteobacteria; order Puniceispirillales; family UBA1172; genus JAGWAQ01. The sequence goes on along the minus strand of CAYNQW010000174.1, from coordinate 716 downwards.
AAGCCTTGATCAAGACGCTTGAAATTTCAGTGCTGATCTTGTTCTTGGTGGCGGCGTCAAACTTCTTTGGCGCGGTGTTCTCTCGCTTGGGCACACCAACCATGCTGACAGAGTTCTTGCTGGCTTGGGAATTGTCGCCGACCATGGTCTTAATCATCATCATGGCGCTGATCTTCCTTTTGGGCTGGCCTTTAGAATGGGTGCCGATCGTGCTGATCATCGTGCCTATTCTGATCCCCGTTCTGGTCAAATTAGACATTAACTTGACTTGGTTCGGGATTCTGGTGGCGGTCAATCTGCAAACCGCGTGGCTCAGTCCACCCGTGGCGTTATCGGCGTATTTCTTGAAAGGCGTGGTGCCGGAATGGGATTTGAAAGATATCTATTTGGGCATGATGCAGTTCATGGTGATTCAGGTGATTGGCCTCATTCTGATCTTCATCTTCCCAGAAATCGCCTTGTGGTTGCCTGAATATATTTACAGCAGCAAATAAGCCATAGTGAAGGATTGATCAGATGAAAGCCTTGATCTATACCGCTCCCCTTGAATCGCGTTTTGGGGAGGTTGATGCCCCAAAACCGAGGGAGGGTGAGGTTGTGGTTGATCTCGCCTTTTGCGGGATTTGCGGATCGGATATGCACGCTTGGCATGGGCATGATGATCGGCGCATCCCGCCGCTTGTCCTTGGCCATGAAGCGGTTGGCACGGCTCAATC
>CAYNQW010000173.1:0-3930 GCA_964399415.1 uncultured Hyphomicrobiales bacterium | reverse complement strand
GGTCGATTCGACATGGCTTCAATCGGAAATTCGAGAGGCTAGCCTTATTCCTCAAAACCAAAATCGGGTCTTGTCAAAATTATCCTGCCCTCCCGCCATGGGCGGTGCGTTGCTTGCTCAAATTCTTGCCATGCCTGAAGTGGAGGCATTTGGTGATTGGGGCGGGGGATTGCTTTGGATCAGCCATCCCGTTTCGGTCGAAGCGGTTGAAACCTTGCGGTCGATGACGCAATCTTCGGGCGGTCATGTGACGGTGGTTTCCGCGCCAGAATCGCTGCGCCGGACTTGCCCTGTTTTTCATCCTCAACCTCAGGCGTTGCAGGCGTTAACCGCAAGGGTTAAGGCTAGTTTTGATCCGCTTGGCATCCTCAACCCTAGCCGTATGTATGAAGGGGTTTAACCATGCAAACGCAATTTACCCTTGAACAATTAGCGCATCCTGATATCGCGGCGGCGGATGCGATTCTCCGCAAATGTGTGCATTGCGGGTTTTGCACCGCCACTTGCCCAACCTTTGTGCTGACCGGTGATGAGCGTGATAGCCCCCGGGGACGAATTTGGCTGATCCGTGATTTGCTGGAACATGATGATGTGCCGGGTGATGTCGCGGGGCATCACCTTGACCGTTGCCTCACGTGTTTGAGCTGCACCTCCACTTGCCCGTCCGGGGTGGATTATATGCATCTGGTCGATATTGGTCGCCGCCATGCCAATCAACGGCGTCAGCGCGGGTGGATGGATCGCCTGTCGAGAAAGATGCTGGTGTCGACATTGCCTTATGCCAACCGCGCTTATGCGATGTTGGTCTTGGCGTGGTTGGCAAAACCATTCCAAGGGCTGATGCCAAAGGTCATTCGCGGCATGCTTTCCGCCGCGCCAAAAGCGATGCCAAGGCTTGACCCCGTTGGCGCAAAAGACCAAGTATTTCAATCTCATGAACAGCCGGCTAAAGCGCGGGTGGCTTTATTAACAGGCTGCGCCCAGCGTGCAATCAATCCAGATATCAACGCCGCCACCATTCGTCTGCTCAATCGGTTGGGGGTTGATGTGGTGGTGCAAAAACAAGCCTTTTGTTGTGGTGGGGTGGCGCATCATACGGGTGATGAAAATGCCGCTGAAAAAGCGATGATGGCAACCATCTCAGCTTGGGCAAAGAGCCATCGGCAGAAGCCTCTAGACGCGGTGATCATCAACACTTCAGGTTGTGGCATAACGGTTAAAGATTATGGTCATCACTTTGCCAGCCATCCCACATTGGCCAATGATGCCGCATTAATTTCGGGCATGGCGAAAGATATTACTGAATTCCTCAATGAGTTTGGCCTCGCCCAGATTGATGCCGCTCGCACAAAAGGCCTGACGGTTGCTTATCATGCCGCTTGTTCGCTTCAGCATGGGCAAAAGATCAAATCGGCACCGAAGGATTTGCTCCGCCAGGTTGGTTTTGATGTTCGCGATATTGCGGAATCCCATCTTTGTTGCGGATCAGCAGGGACGTATAACGCGCTGCAACCTGATCTCGCCGAAGGGTTAAAGGCTCGAAAATTAAAAGCCATCAACGCGGTGCAGGCAGATATTGTGGCGGCTGGAAATTTGGGGTGCATCAATCAATTGGCCGAAAGCAACGCGCCTATTGTGCATACGGTGCAACTGCTTGATTGGGCGACCGGCGGGCCTAAGCCACGGGAATTAAAGACCAGCCTTAATCAAGACTAAAGAAATCATTGCCTTTATCATCGGTGATGATGAAGGCGGGGAAGTTTTCCACCTCAATCATCCAAACGGCTTCCATCCCCAATTCAGGGTATTCCAGCACGTCGACTTTTTTAATGGCGTCAAGGGCAAGTTTCGCCGCCGCCCCGCCAATAGACCCAAGGTAAAACCCGCCATGTTTTTTGCAAGCCTCACGCACTTGGCGGCTTCGATTGCCCTTGGCTAGCATGACCATAGAGCCGCCCGCCGCTTGGAAGCGGTCGACATAAGCGTCCATCCGTCCGGCGGTGGTTGGTCCAAAACTGCCCGAAGCCATGCCATCTGGGGTTTTGGCAGGGCCAGCGTAATAGACAGGGTGGTTTTTGATGTAATCAGGCAATTCCCCTTCCGCCTCAAGCCGCTCCAATAATTTGGCATGGGCAATATCGCGGGCAACGATTAATTTTCCTGAAAGGCTAAGCCGCGTTTTGACAGGGTATTGGGTGAGGGTGGCCAAAATATCAGCCATCGGCTGATTGAGATTTATCGCAACCGTATCATCAGCATCATCGGTTGTAACCTCGGGCAGGAACTGCGCGGGGTTGCGTTCGAGTTTTTCAACAAAAAGCCCCTCGGCGGTGATTTTTGCCATGGCTTGCCGGTCGGCGGAACAACTGACGCCAATACCAATCGGGCAAGACGCGCCGTGCCGTGGCAGGCGGATAACGCGAACATCATGACAGAAATATTTGCCGCCAAATTGCGCGCCGATGCCCATCTCTCGCGTCATGTCCAGAATAATCTGTTCCCATTCAAGATCACGGAACGCATGGCCATCATCATTGCCTTCGGTGGGCAGGCTATCAAGGGCGCGGATCGACGCCATCTTGACGGTTTTCATCGTGGTTTCTGCGGATGTTCCACCGATCACCACCGCGAGGTGATATGGCGGGCAAGCGGCGGTGCCTAGGGTGCGGATTTTCTCATCAATAAAGGCGCGTAAGGAATCAGGGTTCAAGACGGCTTTTGTTTGTTGATAAAGAAAAGACTTATTGGCTGAACCGCCGCCTTTTTGAATAAAGGTAAAATGATATTCATCCCCTTTACCAGCGTAGAGATCAATTTGGGCGGGCAAGTTGGTTTTGGTATTGGCTTCATCAAACATGGATTTGGGCGCCAGTTGCGAATACCGCAAATTGTTATTTTGATAGGTGTTATAGACCCCGCGCGACAAGGCCTCGCCCTCATCGCCGTTCACCAACACCCGATCTCCACGCTTCCCTGAAATAATCGCCGTTCCCGTGTCTTGGCACATGGGCAAGACTTCATCCGCCGCGATCACCGCGTTTTTAAGCATTTCCAACGCCACAAAGCGGTCGTTGCGCGTGGCTTCCGGATCATCAAGGATAGCGCGCAATTGTTTTAGATGCCCCGTGCGCAATAAATGCGAGATGTTTTTGAAGGCTGTCTCCGACAAGAGCGTTAAGGCTTCAGGCGCGACTTTCAAAAATGTCTCACCCCCAAAGGATACCGTCTCAACATAATCGCTTGAGATTTTTTCCCATTCTGTTTGAGGGGCTTTAGTGGGAAACATCGGGGTGTAAGAAAAACTCATGGTCATCCTATCGTCAAATGGTGCGCCCAATAGCAGGGCAAGTGAGGCCGATTAAGAATTTGGCTTTTTACGAAATGTATCGAGTGAAACAACATCAGCCGAAGCGCCCGCGGCTGGTTTTGCAGGTTCCACATCAGCATCAACCGGCAGGTCGTTGCTTTCTTCTAAGTCTTCATCATTGGCTTCGTTCAATTCCGAGGCAAATTGAAGGCCAAAACCAACAGAAGGATCATTGAAATCAATGATCGACATGAACGGGATGGTGAGCAATTCACGGCGCCCACCAAAGGAAAGCGACACGGAAAAATCATCTTTACGGATATCGAGGTCCCAGAATTGATGCTGAAGGATGATCGTCATCCGTTCCGGGTGGCTTTCTTTGAGCCGTCCGGGAATATCAACGCCAGGATAATTGGTCAAAAACGTAATGTAGAAATGAGCGTTGCCAGGCAAGCCGCTTTGTTCTGCAATTTTGAGCGATGATCGAACAACGGTTCTTAAGGCTGACTCAACCAGCAATTCGTAATTTATTTGTGGCGTTAAACCATTGTCTTTATCAGCCATATTTACCCCCGACGGCTGATTTATACTGCCATTGGATTTGTGTTTTGACAAGATATGCT
>CAYNQW010000172.1:0-3944 GCA_964399415.1 uncultured Hyphomicrobiales bacterium | reverse complement strand
CGAAGCTTCGCTTGCGGCACATGGCGTTGATGACAAACTGTCCCTGCCAGATCGTATCAGCGCCCCAGTTTAACAGGTCAAGCACCATTCGCTTTATAGACCCACCCCTAAATTGACGCGATTTACTGGTCATTTTTCCACATCAACTGGCAGATTTTTGCCAAACGCAGTATGGCGTTGCCGCTGGGCAAATATGATGCCACCAAGCAACAACAGGGCTGGTAGGTAAAACCATTCTTTTGCCGGTCTATCCTGCACCTCGACCAAAACCGCGTCTAAGACAACTGGCTGATCGGCATAAAAATCAAAATTCTGCAACTCCTGAAACAGCGGCGTGCCGGGGAATGGTTCGTCAACAACCACATGATCGCCTATCACATTAATGATTAACCCAGCCTCCCGCAGGCGGTCTGCTGCGCTTCCTTCAGCCGGTAAATTCATAATGGTGTTTTTATTTATAATAGTATCGACATCATCAAAATCTGGGCCAGTTAGCCGAATGCGCAGATCCTGCAACGCCCCCGGTACCCCCGATATTTCACCGTTTAACAAGGCTTCGACGTTGCCACCGTCAATTTCGAGATAAGGCGCCGAAACCCGGTCAAGCCAGAAATCAGGCCGCAAAAATGTAAAGGCCACCAGCAACAGTGCCAGCGTTTCCCATAATTTTGTTTTAACAAAAATAAAGCGTTGTGTTGCCGAACAAAACGCCAGCATGCCAATAGTCGTTGTGAGGAATATGAAAACCCCTTCTAACAGCGTCACATCTATTAACAGGATTCCAGTGTTAAAAATAAACATAAAGGGCAAAATTGCCGTACGGATATCATAAGAAAACCCTTGAATACCGGTTCGGATGGGATCACCCTTGGAAATAGCCGCAGCAGCATAAGCCGCTAAACCAACAGGCGGCGTATCATCTGCCAGGATTCCAAAGTAAAAGACAAAAAGGTGCACCGCCACCAATGGCACAATCAACCCGTTTTGGGCTCCTACCATAACAATCACTGGCGCCATCAGTGATGACACAACAATATAGTTTGCGGTTGTTGGCAACCCCATGCCAAGGATCAAACACATAACCGCAACTAACACAAGCATGCCAACCAAACTGCCACCAGAAAGCGCTTCGACAAATTCACCAATGAATTGATGCGCGCCAGTCAGTGAAACTGTGCCAATAATGACCCCGGCAATCGCCGTTGCAACAGAAATGCTAATCATATTGCGGGCGCCATTTTGCAAACCAATTTTCAGGTCAATAACACCAGATTTCCAACTGCGTCCGGTGACCGCCTCTCCCCTGAAATAGGCTTTTAACGGATGCTGGGTCAGCAAGATAAAGATCATCACCATACAAGCCCAATACGCCGAAAGAGCCGGCGATAGGCGGTTGACCAAAACACACCACAACAATACCAGAATAGGCAGGACATAATGATATCCGGTATTGGCAACAGACGATACCAAAGGCAGCGATTTCATTTCTGCACTTGTCAAACCAATTGATAAATCGGGACGCTTGGCGGCGATGCGCACAAGGACAATGTAAATGGCGATCAGGCCCAGACTCGCAACCGGCAGGGTGACAGCCGGCATGGTGACATTGACCCAATCAAGGCTTAGCTTTGTAGCCGTTGCAAGACCGGCGAAAATTCCAAATCCAAACATAAAGCCTGTCATCCGCCGCAACATACCTATCCCACGATGCGCGCGTGGCAACCCTTCCAACCCAAGTTTGGTAACCTCAAGATGCACCAGATAAAACAACGCGATGTAGGATACGATCGCTGGCAATGCGGCATGTTTAATCAGGGTAAAATAGCTGACGCCGGTAAATTCGGCGATCAAAAATGCGGCAGCCCCCATTACCGGCGGCGTTAACTGCCCATTTGTGGAAGCGGCGACTTCAATAGCGCCTGCTTTTTCCGGGCTAAGGCCTGTTTTTTTCATTAACGGGATCGTGAACGTACCTGTTGTTACCACATTGGCGATAGAAGACCCAGAATAGATACCTGACATACCGCTGGCTAATACCGCCGCCTTTGCTGGGCCGCCTCTCAAATGCCCTAAAGCGGCAAATGATAATTTAATAAAATAATTTCCGGCACCAGCGCGTTCCAACAGCGCACCAAACAATACAAACAGGAATATCATTGACGATGACACCCCAAGCGCCACCCCAAAGACGCCCTCTGTTTGCATCCAGAAATGCCATGTGGCCTTGTTCAGCGACGCCCCTTTCCAGCGCATCGCATCTGGAAATAAATCCAGATGACCAAACATCACATAAAACAAAAAGCAGCTGGCAACGATCACTAGCGGCAAGCCAACAACACGATAGACAGCAACCATGACACAGAGCATGCCTGCAAGTGAGAACATGATGTCATAGTGATTTGGCAAACCGGCGCGCTCGGCAATATCAATCTTGAAAATATATAAATACAGGCAAGCCGCGACACCCGACACCGTTAAGATCGCGGTTACGCTCCGATCAAAATACGGGTGTAAACTATGCACTGGGCGATACGCCGCCAGCGCAAGGCCAAGGCCAAATGCCAAATGGATTTGGCGCGCTTCCTGCGCATTGAAAACTAAATTTAGCCCCGTTACCTGACTGAGATAAAAAGGAAAGTCAGCCGCGATCCATAAATGAAACAGTGACCAGATCAGGCAGACAAACCCAACCCACGCTATGTCTGACGGCTCTCGTTCAGACGACGTGGGCTGCAGCTGATCATACGAAGCTGTTGAATTGGTGCTGCGCATCCGCCACCTAAATAAAAATTAAAAAATATGCGCCGGTCACTGTGACCGGCGCATAGTGTTGGCAATATTACATCCAGCCACGTTCTTTATAATATTTCACAGCACCTGGATGAAGTGGCGCTGACAGACCATCTGAAATCATCTGGTCTTCTTGAAGATTTGCAAAAGCTGGGTGCAACTTTTTGAAATCAGAGAAATTGTCAAACACGGCCTTTACCACGGTATAGACAACGTTTTCCGGCACATCTGCTGAAGTAATCACAGTGGCACCAACGCCAAATGTAGTAGTGTCATTCGGTGACCCTGTATACATACCGCCTGGCACGGTTGCCACCCGGTAAAACGAGTTATCAGCAACTAGTTTATCAATCGGCGCACCGGTCACAGAAACCAGTTCAACATCACAGCTAGACGCTGCCTCTGTGACTGCCGCTGCAGGATGGCCAACGGTATAGATCATCGCATCAATCTTTCCGTCACAGATGGCCTGTGCCATTTCAGACCCCTTCAATTCTGCCGCAAGCGCAAAATCACTCATTTTCATGCCAAAGGCTTCCATGACGACTTCCATGGTCGCGCGCTGACCTGAACCGGGGTTGCCAACATTCACCTTTTTACCCTTCAAGCTCTCAAAAGATGAGACGCCAGATCCCTTTCTAGCGATAAGGGTAAATGGCTCAGGATGCACAGAAAACACCGCGCGCAAATCTTCGAAAGCGCCTTGATCGGCAAATTTTGAGGTGCCGCGATAGGCATGATATTGCCAATCAGACTGGGCAACACCAAATTCCAGCTCGCCTGCACGGACAGTATTGATGTTGTAAACGGACCCGCCTGTTGATTCGGCAGAACAACGAATGCCATGGGTCTTTCGATCTTTATTGACCAGACGGCAAATCGCACCACCTGTTGGGTAATATACACCAGTGACGCCGCCTGTTCCAATTGATACAAATTGATCAGCCACGGCATGCGCCGCGCCAAGGCTTGTCATCGACGCAATCACACCACCGTAAATAAATTGTCTTAGATTCATAATTTCCTCCGGTAAGTTAAAAAACGCCGTAGATTAGCGATATAAAACGCCTTTGTCTCACCTTAAATCGGTCAAGGATGACCTCATTTGCTGAATAATTTGCCCGGATTTAAAATATCATGGGGGTCGAGCGCTT
>CAYNQW010000171.1:0-3995 GCA_964399415.1 uncultured Hyphomicrobiales bacterium | reverse complement strand
GATTTCTATTCCGGCATCATCTTAAAGGCCATGGGCTTCCCAACCTCGATGTTCACCGTACTTTTCGCTGTTGCGCGAACCGTCGGCTGGATTTCACAGTGGAAAGAAATGATCGAAGACCCGCTTCAGCGGATTGGTCGGCCACGGCAATTGTACACAGGGCCAACCGAACGGTCTTATGTTGAAATTGATAAGCGCTAGTCGCCTTTAATCATGCTGAGAATAGCATCACTGCTATTTTCAGCAAAACTGCCCTTCCCCGCTTTCAACGATGATTTGATTACGCTTGAATGATCACCGCCTTGTGCAGAATGATCACCACGCTCAAAATAGTCTAAACTTGCCTGAGCCATGGCAAGGGCATTGGCCTTCTGGTTGAGCGATAACGGGTAAATCTTTTGCCCTGATACCGCGTTGGCCAATACAATTTTGGATTGATCCAACATCATCCGCCCAATCCAATAGGTCAAGGCATCCACTTTATAATAAACATGCCCGGGCAATCCGCATAGCGCGGCTTCAAGGGTAACCGTGCCGGAACAGATCAAGCCAAAATCACAAGCGCTCATCACCGTTTTGGCCTGATCTTGACGGGCTAAGGTAAAGTTATCGTCATCACTGATGAAGGCTTCAATTTCATCGCGCACCGCCTCCACCACCGGCAAATAAACCTTAAGATTAGGATGAGTTCTGCGGATCAATCGGACCGCATCACGCATCGAAGGCAGCAGTGCCTTGATCTCACGGCGGCGGCTGCCGGGCAAGATTGCTAAGGCTTGATCTGATTGCCCTAACCCTAAGCCCTGACGCGCTTTGGCGCGAGATGGCCGCTTTTCTTCAACCGATGGATGCCCCACCGCCACCGCATCTACCCCATGACAGGTGAAATACGGCACTTCAAAAGGGAAAAGGCAAAGCAGTCGATCCACCGATTGAGCCACCGCTTTAGCGCGCCACGCCCCCCATGCCCAGACGGTTGGAGCAACCATATGGACAATCGGGGCTGACCACCCTTTTGACGCCATTTCAGCCTTAAGTGCCTTGCCCAAACGAAGGGAAAAACCCTTATTGTCGATGGTGACAATCACATCGGGTTGAGTGGCAAAAATATGATCCATCAGCACCCGGGCTTGTTTTTTTAACCGGCGGTATGACCGCAGCGCCTCCCCAAGACCAAGCACCGTCAATTCTTCCATAGGAAAGACAGGCTTCAGCCCTAAACCCTGCATCGCCTGACCGCCAACACCGCTAACCTTGAGGTTGGGAACACGCTTTTTCAGCGACGATAAAACTTGAGCGCCCAAGAGGTCGCCTGACGTCTCACCCGCGATCATCACCACGCGCAAGGTCATGATCCCTCAATGCCAACAATAGAAACCCCAATGGCGTTAGCCTTCGCCAAGGTATTTTCTTTATCAATCAGCATAACGCCGCCGGCTTCGATTGCGATGAAGGCGATGCCTGCCGCCGCCGCGTTGGTAACGGTTTCAGCACCAAATCCCGGTGGGTCTAAAGCCTTGTCCTGACCAGATTTTAACATTTTAACCATGACCAATGGTTTTAGGTCAGGGTCGGCTAAATCGGCGGCACGGCTGAGCATTGCATCGGTGCCTTCGGCGGCCTCAACAGCGATGATGCGATGGCCTTGCACAACACAAGATTGACCAACGTCAAACTGCCCCGCCGCCTTGAGGTATTGAATACCGATATCAAACGCCGCCATCACTTGTTCATCTGGGTCAACGCCTGCCATCACGCCTTTCGTGGCATAGTCATGGGCGAGAAAATCAGCAATATCGACAATCGTGAGGCCATCTTTAGCAAATTCAGCGCGAAGAATTTTTAGCGCTTCATCATCACCAGCAGCCATCACCTTGCCAATGAGTTTTGCGCCGCGCATATCCGGCATAATCGCACTCAGCGTAGGACGGGCTAAGGTGCCCGCTAGCACAATGTCTTGGCATCCGGCCTTGATGAAATGATCCATGATGCTCGCCACGGCACCCAATCGGATCACATCATGGGGATAATCAGCATAATCAGAATCGGCGATGGATTTCAGCGCGATGATATAAACCTCGCGCCCCGACCGCCGGACTTCTTGGGCGAGCGTTAACGGCGTCACTCCAGCGGCAGCGATAATGCCTAAGGGTGAAGCCGATTTCGCCATTATCCTTGCCTTGCGGGATGGCAAAGTGGTTTATCGCCACCATCTTTGATAAATTTCAACACCATCGCCACCAAGTCAATATCACCATAATCGCGGGTGACTTCCTCGAAGCGTTCGCTGAACGTCCCCTCATCAGCAAAAAGCATACGATAAGCACGGCGAATAGCAGAAATCTGATCTTTGCTAAAACCGCGGCGCTTTAACCCAATGAGATTAAGCCCCACCATTTCAGCGCGAGGCCCAAAGACCGAGCCAAACGGTATCACATCTGCGGTCACGCCGGTCATGCCTGCCACCATGGCGTATTGACCGATCCGGACAAACTGTTTAATGGCGCTGTTGCCGCCAATATAGGCATAGTCGCCGACATCGACATGACCGCCAAGCATCGCGTCATTCGTAATGATAACATGACTGCCGACCACACAATCATGGGCAACATGACAGCCGACAAAGAACATATTGTCATTGCCAACAACGGTTGTCATTGCGCCTACTTTTGTGCCGGGATGCATGGTGACATGCTCACGAATAAGGTTACGGTGGCCAAGCACAAGCGTGCTGTCTTCACCTTGATAATGAACATGTTGAGGCGCTTTGCCCAGCACAGCAAAAGGATAAATCTCGTTGTCATCCCCTAGGGTTGTGTGACCATCCATCACCACATGAGCATGCAAATGGCATCGGTCGCCAATCCGAACATGCTCACCAATGATGCAATATGGGCCAATGTTCACATCCTGCCCAAGGGTAGCGCCTTCAGCGACAATCGCCGTGGGGTGAATTTGACTGGTCATCAGCGTCCCGGCTCCACAATCATCGCTGAAAACGTGGCTGAAGCCACGGTTTTCCCATCAATGCTCGCCACGCCATCGAATTTGAAAAGCATGCCTTTGCTGGTTGCGATTTTAACATCCAGATGCATGGTATCGCCGGGGCGAGCCGGTGACCGGAATTTCACCTTATCCATTGTGGTGAAATAGACATGCTTGCCTTGGGTTGAATCGCGATTGCTATAAGCAATCAATACGCCAGCGGTCTGTGCCATGGCTTCGATGGTCAAGACGCCAGGCATAATGGGATGCCCCGGGAAGTGCCCCGCCAGATGCGGTTCTGTGCTGGTGATGGCTTTCACCCCACGAGCAGAATCATTGACGATGATGTGTTCAACCCGGTCGATGAGCAAAAACGGCGGTCTATGGGGAATTAATTCCAGAATATCGGGGTGATGCAGAACGATATCATCAGCCATGGGCAAACTCCTTCTTAACGTTGGTGAGTATATTATTTTTTTCTGGGCATTGCCAATCGTCGGAGCGTGGCCACCTCACGTCGAAAGTCTTGAGCGGGAACAGCGGGAAAACCTGCCATGACCTGGCCATCACCAACCGATTTCGTGACGCCAGCCCGCGCCGCAAACACATTGCCTGACCCAATCGTGACATGATCGGCAACACCGGCTTGCGCTCCAAAAATATTATGATCGCCAATCACCGTTGACCCCGCGATGCCTACCTGCCCGCAAATCACATTGCCATTACCAATCCTAGCGTTATGAGCGATATGCACCAGATTATCGATCATCACATGATCTCCAATGACCGTGTCGTCAATGAACCCGCGATCAATACAAGAATTGCCGCCAATGGTGGTGCGATGACCGATCATCACGCGACCAATATGAGGCAACAAGATATTACCGCCATCACGCCCTACACCAAATCCGCAGCCGCCGATCACTACGCCAGCACCGATCCGGCAATCTTGGCCAATCACGGCGTAATCAATAGAAGCATTGGCGTCGATGATCGTTCCATCACCGATC
>CAYNQW010000170.1:0-4063 GCA_964399415.1 uncultured Hyphomicrobiales bacterium | reverse complement strand
GCCACATCAACACGAGCCGGGATTGAACCCTTATTCATGTTAAAGACTTTTTGGAAGTTTTGACCAACGATCAATTCAGCCAACAGCATCTGGCCGGCTTGTTTGTCATCACCACTAACGTCGAACATCGCAAAACTATCAACGTTATAAAGGAAACCTTCACCTGGTGTTGAAGCACAAAGGAAGTCAATGCCAGGACGCTTACCAGCAGCAAGGAATTCACCCTTTGCCCAGTCGCCCATGATTTGGAAAGCCGCTTCGCCATTCATGACCATGGCGGTAGCAAGGTTCCAATCACGACCTGAGAAATTGCTGTCAACATAACCACGCAATTTACGCATTTGATCAAATACTTTGACCATTGTGTCAGATTTCAAAGTTGCTTGATCAAGTTCAACGAAGGCTTTGTGGAAAAATTCAGGACCACCAATACCAAGAGCAACGGCTTCAAATACCGTCGCGTCCTGCCAAGCCTGACCACCGTGTGCCAATGGGGTGATGCCTTTTGCCATCAGTTTGTCAGCAGCGGCGTTAAATTCATCCCAAGAGGTTGGCATGGCAATGCCATTATCCGCCAATACCGCGGCATTTGCCCAGATCCAGTCAATACGGTGTACGTTTACTGGAGCGGCACACCATTTGCCTTCGCATTTCATGTGACCGGCAATAGACGCTGGCAACACATCTGCCCAGCCATGCTTTTCAGCAACGGCAGAAATGTCAGAGAGCGCGCCTTCTTCGTACCATTCCTGAATGGCAGGGCCTTTCAATTGAACGGCTGTTGGTGCATTGCCTGAAAGAACACGCGCACGAAGAGCAGTCATCGCGGCATCACCGCCACCACCAGCAACGGGCATATCGGTCCAAGTGCCACCACGAGAAGCGAATTCTTGCTGAAGAACAGCAACCGATTTCGCTTCACCACCAGATGTCCACCAATGCAAAACTTCTGCCTGCGGCTCAGCCTTAGCCATACCCGCAAACGAAAACGTCAGTGCAGCGGATGCTGCAAATATAAATTTGGATTTCATTTTGTCCTCCCAAATTGACAAGCCAAATTACACAATTCTTAACCTTATCTTGATGGGGGCTTTTGATATATTCAAACACAATCCGGAGCGGATTGTTAAGATCATGTCAATTTTAATGCCATTTTATTACAATTTGTTACTTTCGATCATGCCGTGCTAAGACAAATGAGCACTTTAACCTTTCCATGGGAGCAATATGGCGATCCCCAAAATACTTGTTGTCGATGATGACGTCGAACTATGCGATATGCTTGCAAGTTTTTTGGCGCATGCAGGGTTTATGGTGCATACCGCTCAAAATAGTGACGAAATCCGAAGCCATATTGCCAGCACACGAATTGATTTGATTTTGTTGGATGTCATGCTGGGGGAAGAAGATGGCATAGCACTCTGTAAGGAATTGCGAGCCACACAGGATGTCCCGATCATCTTTGTGTCAACACTTTCATCTGATCAACAGCGGGTGGCGGGTTATGAAGTTGGCGCCGATGATTACATTGCCAAACCGTTTAACCTCGAGTTGCTGTTGGCGCGAACCAAAGCCGTGCTTCGTCGAGGCCGGCGTTCATCATCCCTCAATTATCGGCGTGATACCGCTGAATATCATTTCAATGGGTGGCGGTATCTTGGCAAAACCGATGAGATTATTTCCCCAAACGGTGTTCAAATATCCTTGTCAAAGCATGAAATTCGATTGCTAAAGGTGTTTCTTGCCAACCCGCATATCGCCTTAACCCGGGAAGAGATTATCGCCGCGATGGATGTCACCCAAGATAGCGCCACTTATGAAAATGCCAGTGGTCGCGCCCTTGATGTGTTGGTGGGGCGCTTGCGCGGCAAAATTGAGCAAAATCCAAAATCCCCCGATCTTCTTAGAACCGAACGCGGCGTGGGGTATATTTTCAGCGCTGATGTCAGCCGGCTTGACGAGTAATGGCGATTTTTTCCAGTCTCAAAATGCGGTTGATATGGTGGATTCTTTCGGCCATGGCGATTGGGATGCTGGCAACGGCGATGTGGATGCAATCCATCACCGCATGGGAACGTCACCTCAATAACGCTTATATCTCGGGCTTGCGCTTGTATCATAGCCTGCAGACCAACGCCCCAGCGGGGGAAGGATTGATCTTAACCCGCTTGTCTGGCCAAGACGCAACACTTGCTGATGCAGGGTTGTTTACAAAATTGCCTGAAGTCTTGGCCTCGGATTACATCACGCGGCTATCCATTAACACCGGCGATAGCGATGGGCGGGCCAATCGAATGGATATCGCCATTGTGGCGTCAGCCTTGCAATATCCGATTGCGAAATTGAAGGGCAGCGAAAACAAACCCACTGGGGCGGGGTTGGCAGAACTAACGCGGCTGCTGGCAAGTTACTGCGCGGAACCGATTGTTTTTGCAAGATTTGAACAAGGTTATTGGCACAAGATTAACGGCAATGCCATTTGGGGTTGTGATGCCGCGCCTCTTGATTTGCGTTTGCCGGCGCTTCTGATTGCCGTGGTGGGGTTGATGATTTTATTTACCCTTGCGATCAGCACCACCGGCACGTTCCAGTCTTTTGCTCAAATGCTCGCCAATCAAGGGGTGCGCCGCGGCACCACACGATATGAGCGCGAAGGCCCCGAAGAACTCGGCATGATCATCGACGCCATCAACGATTATCTCGAAGGCCAGCAACGCTCGCTGTCAAAACGGGCGATGTTTTTATCAGGGGTGAGTCATGACCTCGGCACTCCAGCAACGCGCTTACGGCTGCGGGCAGAGGCCATCAAAGATGAAACCCTGCGCCTGAAAATCAACGGTGATATTGACCAAATGACGGCGATGATCATGTCGGTTCTAACCTATACCCAAACCGAAATTAATGATGAACCGCCGCGGAAAATCTCGCTTTTTTCTTTGGTGGATTCCGTTGTTGCCGATTATCAAGACGCAAATCAAAACGTCACTTTAACGGAAACTGATTTGCCGAAAGTGACGGGGCGGACGATTTTGTTTAGCGGTGGCGAAGGCAGTGAGTTGCCCAAAAAACAAACGCCCTCGCCGCAAATCGTTATCACCGCCCAGCCTTTGGCCCTGAAACGCGCTTTGTCAAACTTGATTGATAATGCCCTCAAATATGGCCGCAAGGCTATGGTTTCGGTTGAGGCCAATTCCGTTGAAGCGCACATCCATATTGATGATTTTGGCATCGGCATTGAACCCGCGGAAATCCAGCGCCTAACCTCGCCCTTTCAACGCGGCAAGAATATCGGCCAGGTTAAGGGAAGCGGGATCGGCCTTGCCATCACCACCACCATCGCCGAACAACATGGCGGCAGGCTGGAATTTTCAAAAGGTCAATTCGGGATCAGAGCCACCCTCACCTTGCCGCGCTAGGGGGGGGTGCCTTGGCGGTTTGCGTTTTACGAGCGGGGCGTCAGCGATGATGCTTGGGCGATCAGGGCTTTGATGGGCGCGGTGGATTGACTGACCTTGCCCGCCAGTTCCGCCTCACAGAACGCCTTGGCGACAATCTCATGATCAACCAGAAAGCGGATGGCCTTGTGATCCGCCGTCGGCGCCATCGCCAGAAGCTCGGAATATTCGGTGATGTCTTCGTCCAGTTCATCGCTGAACCGCCGCATCAGGTGATCCCATGGCAGGTGCCGGTAATGCTCGGCATCGGCTTCACCGGCGGTGACGCTTTCAGGGTGGGCGGCGGTGGCCATGCCATGACGGTGCAGGACAGGCTCAAGCACCGCTCGCGTCACCTCTTCCAGCCGCGTCATCAAGTGCCATTTCTCCTGCTCATCAGGGGTAAGGCGAGCCTCGGCGATGCGGCGGTACATGGCGAGGCCGTAAAACTCCCCCTGATAGGCGGCGTCCAATTTGCGCTGATATTGGGAAAGGGTTTTCAAGACGGCGCCCCGTGGGAAAAGTTGTTGCGACTAGCATAATTGAGCAGCTCAAAGTGAGCAAGAGGTTGGTGGGGGAGACCGCGTAGCCGCCCCCTACCTCGATGAGGTGACACTATACCGGCTGGG
>CAYNQW010000169.1:0-4068 GCA_964399415.1 uncultured Hyphomicrobiales bacterium | reverse complement strand
GCTATCAAAACTCCGCTTGGGCAAAGCGTTTAGGGTTTGGTGATTTGCTGGCCGATGAGGTCGGATGGGCGGATCATTTTGCGCGTTTTGCTCCGATTCTCGGTTCATTCAAAGCGCCGCTTGCTTTGGCCTATCACGGTCATCAATTTGGAACCTATAACCCTGATATTGGCGATGGGCGCGGTTTTCTCTATGCGCAAATCGAAGATCCAGAAACCGGGCGATTGCTTGATTTTGGCACAAAGGGATCAGGCTTAACGCCATATTCACGCACGGCAGATGGACGCTTGACCTTAAAAGGCGCGGTGCGGGAAATCCTTGCAACGGAAATGCTTGATGCGTTGGGGGTCAATACGTCTAAAACGTTTTCGGTGATTGAAACCGGCGAGCCATTGGAACGTCATGATGAGCCATCGCCAACCCGATCTGCGGTGATGGTTCGGTTAAATCATGGCCATATCCGGATTGGTAGTTTTCAGCGGCTAGCCTATCAAGGCGATATTCAGACGCTTGAAACCTTGCTTCGATACGCGGCGCAAACCTATTATCCCGATGATCTTGATCATCAAGCCAGTCGCGATCAATTGGCCGCAGACTTTGTCCATCTAGTTGGTGAGCGGATGGCTGATTTAACCGCGTCTTGGATGGCCGCGGGTTTTGTCCATGGCGTGCTGAATACGGATAATTTTAACATTTCCGGGGAAAGTTTTGACTATGGCCCATGGCGGTTTTTGCCGGAATTGATCCCGTCCTTTACGGCGGCTTATTTTGATCATCAGGGGCGCTATGCCTTTGGTCGTCAACCGGAAGCGAGTTTTTGGGCGTTGTGCCGATTGGCGGATTCATTGATTGAACTCTCGAATTTGGACGCGATGCAAAAGGCCGTTTCGGGCTTTCAGAATCGCATGAACACTACCATGGTTCAGGCTCTATGCAGACGGTTGGGCATTGATGGTCATTGGCCTGACGCATCATCCATGGCGGAATCATTATTCAAAGCCATGCGCGAATCCGCTTGTGGTTATGAAGCGGTCTTCTTCGATTGGTTTGGAGGTGAGGCTTCGGGGAATCGCGCATTGCAAGGAAAACGCGCCTCTCTATACCAAGGGAACACATGGTCAGAGGCGGCTGATCTGTTGCGTCACGCACCGAAATCAGAGCTAGCCAATCCCGATCATGTTTATTTTAAGGATGATGACCCTCAAACCATGCTGATTGATGAGGTTGAAGCCATATGGGCGCCAATCGCGGCTGAAGACGATTGGTCATTGTTGCGCGAGAAGATTGCCGCTATTCATCGCATGGCTTCCGCCTATGGTGACAGCATGATTGCGCCTGAATCAGTTGTTCACGGTTAATCCGCGCAAAAACTAAAGCGCGGTTCAGATTAAATCAACGGGTAAGCCTCTGTTCATCACTGTTCTCAGAACAAAACTTGATTCCATGCTTTGCACATGGGGGAGGCCAGCCAAATGATTGCTATGAATTTCACCATAATCAGCAACATCACGCGCGGCGATTCGAAGCACATAATCTTTTGCGCCGGCGAGTAAAAAGCAGGCCAATAAATTGGGTATCCGCACAACGGCAGTTTCAAAATCTTTCAGAATGGCGGCGGATTGACCTGTTAAGGTGATTTGCACCAACACCACCACATCATAATCAATCTTAGCAGGGTTCAATTCGGCATAATAACCTGAAATTGTCCCAGATTGTTCCAGCATATTCACCCGACGCAAACAGGCAGAAGGGGATAACCCCACGCGATCCGCTAATTCCACATTGGTCAAACGGGCGTTCTCTTGGAGTGCTTTGACGATGGCTTTATCGGCACGGTCGAGTGGCATGATTGAACCTCAATGATTTAATTATTCGAATAATATATCATGAATTTACTAAAAATTCGTATAAAAATTGAATAAGACAAGAAAAAGACTGCAAAAAAGCAATCTCAATGCGCGGGGATTTTACTATAATAAATCCATGTCCAAATTCAGCGTAAAGGAGAGAAGCCATGCGCATTGGGGTTCCAACCGAAATTAAAAATCGTGAATATCGCGTAGGGCTTGTGCCTGATTCCGTCAAAGAACTGACCAGCCGTGGTCACTCAGTGCTGATGCAGTCTGGCGCCGGTGCCGGGATTGGCTCTGATGATGACGCTTATCGTGCGGTAGGGGCTGAAATTGCACCGGATGCGGCAAGCGTGTTCGCCAATAGCGAGATGATCGTCAAAGTCAAAGAGCCGCAAGAAGTCGAATGGAAAATGCTTCGTTCCGATCAAATCCTGTTCACTTATTTGCATTTGGCTCCTGATCCAGCGCAAACCATTGGCTTGATGGAATCAGGATGTACCGCCATCGCTTATGAAACCGTGACCGACGCGCAAGGCGGTTTGCCGTTGCTCGCGCCAATGAGCGAAGTGGCTGGACGCCTTTCAATCATTGAAGGCGGGTTTTTCTTGAAGAAAACAGGCGGCGGTCGTGGGTTGTTGCTCTCAGGCGTGCCCGGCACTGATCCTGCGAATATTGTGATTCTTGGCGGCGGTGTTGTTGGCACAAACGCGGCAAAACTGGCGGTCGGTGTTGGCGCGAATGTCACCATCCTTGATCGTTCAGTTCCACGCTTGCGTTACTTGGACGATGTGTTTGGCGGCGCACTCACCACAAAGTTTTCCACGGGTAAAGCCATCGAAGACGCGTTAGAAACCGCTGATTTGGTGATTGGTGCGGTGTTGATCCCCGGGGCTGCAGCGCCTCGTTTGGTTCGGCGCGAGCATCTGGGCATGATGCGGCCTGGCGCGGTGCTATGCGATGTTGCGATTGATCAGGGCGGTTGTTTTGAGACCTCTAAAGCCACCACCCATGAGAATCCAGTCTATGATATTGATGGCATTGTCCATTATTGCGTTGCCAATATGCCGGGTTCTGTGCCTCTGACATCATCCCATGCGCTGAACAACGCCACCTTGCCCTTTACCTTAGCGCTGGCCGATAAAGGTCTTAAAGCCTTGGACGAAAATCCTCATCTGATGGCGGGTCTAAACGTCAAGGCGGGTAAGATCGTTCACCCCGCGGTTATCGAAGCGCTTGGCGATAACCCAAAACTATAACGTTTGGGGCAAATATTTTTTGCAAAATGATCAGTAAGGGCTTGACGTCAAGCCCTTGCTGGTTAATAAAGTGCACCAATCCACGCGATCGCGCGTGGTTTCTGTTTCGGGGCCATAGCTCAGCTGGGAGAGCGCCTGATTTGCATTCAGGAGGTCGTCGGTTCGATCCCGTCTGGCTCCACCAACAGATACAGAGATTTTAATGGAGTTTCAGCCATGGCTGTTCCAAAGAGAAAAACAACCCCTTCGAAGCGAGGCATGCGCCGCGCTCATGACGCGATTAAAGCCGATGCTTATGTGGAAGACAAAACCACTGGTGAATTGCATCGCCCGCATCAAATGGACCTGAAAACTGGCATGTACCGTGGCCGTCAGGTGCTTAAGGTTAAAGATCGCATCTAATCTGGGGTGGATGGCTTAGGCCATCTCAAACAACACCTTTTTCCGTTTTCGGTGTTGCTCAATAAAATTAGGCCGCAAGTTGCGGCCTTTTTCCAGTTGTGTTCTTATGTTTTGCCACTACCTTGAATATATACTTGTTCTTGATCACTGTCTGAGTTGAAAATGTCCGACAAGCCAAAAATTCAAAAAGGCCGTATCCAAAAGCAACCTGTCTTTACGATTGGTGATGTGGTTCGTCACCGGCATTTTTCATTCCGCGGCGTGATTTTTGATGTTGATGCTGAATTTGCCAATACCGAAGAATGGTATGAGGCTATTCCGGCTGAAATCCGGCCTGCGCGTGAGCAGCCCTTCTATCATCTCTTGGCGGAAAATGAAGATAGTTATTACACCGCTTATGTCAGTCAGCAAAATTTGGTGTCTGATGGCGATGCAGGCCCGGTTGATCATCCTGAACTGGAAGATATGTTCGACGACTTTGATGATGGCCGCTATCCGCCGCGTCGCGATAGCGTCAATTAATCATCCCAATTCCATCCGCTCATGATTGCTTTGTT
>CAYNQW010000168.1:0-4106 GCA_964399415.1 uncultured Hyphomicrobiales bacterium | reverse complement strand
ATGGCTGTTCGACAAGCGGTGAAGCCTGGGATGCATGGAAAGCCTTTTTCATTGCGGGTTTCCCAGCTCAAAAACTAGCTTTTCTGCCGGGCGATACACCACAAGATGTCGTTGATGCCTATGTCGATGCGTTTGCCAAAGTGAAGGCCCGTCCTGACTTTGCCAAAATTTCTGCCAAGCATCTTGGCAAATACCCAATGTATGTGGGCGGCGAAGCCAAGGCCGCGCTTGATGGGGCGTTGGAAATTTCGCCAAATGCAAAGGCCTACATCATTTCATGGCTAAAAGACGAATTCGGCGTCTCGCTGAACTAGTGGAAACATAATCTTCCTCCATGCTTCAAAAATGGAGGAAGATGCTTTTATTATGCAAGTCTTTATAGATGCCATACCGTTCCTGATCGAAGCCTGGCAACTGATCCTTGACCCAACGGTTTTGGTTTACTTGCTTCTAGGTGTGATGCTGGGGCTGAGCGTCGGAATTTTTCCCGGCCTTGGCGGTATTGCGGGATTATCACTTATTCTGCCATTTATGTTTGGCCTTGATCCAATCTTGGGGCTGGCGTTGATGATTGGCATGGTGGCCGTGGTGCCAACATCCGATACATTTGCGTCAGTATTGATGGGAATTCCTGGATCATCGGCATCGCAAGCCACAGTGCTAGATGGATTTCCGCTTGCCAAAAAAGGGCATGCGGCGCGGGCGCTGTCATCTGCCTTCAGCGCCTCGCTTTTTGGCGGTCTGGTTGGCGCCTTATTTTTAACTGTGTTTATTTTAGTCGCGCGGCCAATCGTGCTGGAATTCAAATCGCCTGAGCTATTGATGGTGTCCATCTTTGGCCTGTCTATGGTTGGCATTCTGGCTGGCCGCATTGCGTTAAAGGGGTTTGTTGCGGCTGGTTTGGGGATGCTGGTGGCATCGATTGGCGAAGGGCCCTTTAATGGCGAATTGCGGATGGCAAGCTATGATTTTCCCTATCTGACTGACGGGTTGAAACTGGTGATTGTTGGGCTTGGCATTTTTGCTGTGCCTGAAATTGTCGCTCTGCTGAGAAAGGATCAAGCCATTTCTGGCCGGACCCCTTTAGGGTCTGGCTGGTTGTTGGGTGTGCGCGACTGGTGGGCCAATAAATGGCTGTCCATGCGCTGTGCGTTGATTGGTGTTGTGGTCGGGGTGATTCCCGGTCTGGGCGGGTCAGTGGTTGACTGGATCGCATATGGTCACACGGTGCAGACAACCAAAGATAAATCAAAATTTGGCACCGGAGAAATCCGCGGCGTGATCGGGCCGGAGAGTTCAAATAATGCAAAAGAAGGTGGCGGGCTGGTGCCAACACTTTTGTTTGGCATTCCCGGGTCAGGCTCAATGGCCATTTTCATTGGCGCTTTGTCTTTGCTTGGATCGGGGGAACTCGAAGTCGGGCAATCCATGCTCAAGGATAATTTGAATTATACCTATTCCATCGTCTGGATGCTGGCTCTGGCAAATATTTTTGGCACGATTTTATGTATTGCGCTTTCTGGGCAAATCGCGCGCATCACCAGCATTCGTTTTGTATTGATCGCCCCGTTTATTTTCATGATCATCGCATTTGCCGCCTTTCAATCCGGTCAAGATTTGATGGATTTGGTGATGTTGTTTGCCATTGGGTTGCTTGGCATCATGATGCGGCGTTTTGACTGGTCACGCCCAGCGTTTCTGATTGGTTTTGTGCTTGCCAACCCAGTGGAAAACTATGCCAATAATGCCAATCAAATTGCCGGTATCCGGTTTCGCGACTCGCTTGAGGCTGGCTTTGGCTATGTATTAAGCCCGATTGTTCTGACGCTGATTGTCATCACCATCATTTCGGCAGTGATCGGTATTCGCCAATCAAAGGCGATCATGGCTGAAGGCGCCGTACCATCTGGCAATAAGCGGGCACCCATGACATTTTTACTTGCTGTTCTTGGGTTTATTTTGTTCGCCTTTTTTAATATGGCTTCGATACCAAATTACGCATTTGTTGATGCTGTATTTCCACTTTTTGTGGCATCGGTATCCTTGGTGGCTGGGCTGGTTTTGCTGATACAAATGATGCTGAAACCCGAGACGGATGCGGTTTTTGCTGATCGTTCGGCGGATGCTGAAGAACACGAAATGCCCTATAAATTATGGCCGACATTAGGTTGGTTTGCTGGCTTGTTAATCGCCACCAGTTTGGTCGGCTTTATTCTCGCGCTGGTTGGATTTTTGCTTTTGTTTTTTCACTTCCGGGCCCGTATATCGCCCCTATTCACAGTGACACTGACGGTGTCGGGGACCCTCTTCATCTGCGCGATGGCGTGGCTTCTTAATCGTGACTTTCCCCCCGGTTTATTGCAACATTTCGTGTCTCTCCCATGGCCTTTAACCTAGCAATCTGAGACCTCTATGTTGGAAAAAAGACAGCTTCTTTGTTTGAACGGTGATGGCATCAGTGATGAAATCATGGCCGCCACACTGGCTGTATTTGAAACTGTCAGACCTCAACTCAACCGGCCAGTTACCATCATAAATGAACAGGTTGGCTTTGCCTCTTTGGCACGATCAGGCACAACCATCACCAAAGACGTCATAGCGGCGGCCGCGTCAGCTGACGGGCTGATTCTTGGACCCGTATCGCATAACAGCTATCCACCAGTTGCCGAAGGCGGGCTAAATCCATCGGGTGTTTTGCGCAAATCCCTGTCACTTTATGCCAATATTCGTCCAGCGGTTAGCTTTGACGGATTACCGCGACCGACCAAACACAAATATGATTTGGTTGTCATGCGGGAAAATCTCGAAGGGTTTTATGCCGACCGCAATATGGCAGAAGGACCGGGTGAAATCATGCCGGTTGATGGGGTGGCGCTGGCCTTTCGCAGGATCACCCGTGACGCGAGTTACAATATTGCGAAAGCGGCGTTTGAACTGGCGATGAAGCGGCAGAAAAAAACCGTTACCGCCATTCATAAAGCCAATGTCATGCGGCTGTCAGATGGATTGTTTTTGGATACGGTTCGCGATGTCGCCAAAACCTATCCACAAATTGCCTATGATGAAATGCTTGTCGATGCGGCGGCGGCCTTGCTGGTGCGTGACCCGGGGCGTTTTGACGTTCTTGTGACCACCAATATGTTTGGCGATATTTTGTCTGACCTCGCATCAGAACTATCAGGCGGGTTGGGTCTGGCTGGTTCGCTAAATGCGGGTCATGGTCATATCATGGCACAGGCACAGCATGGATCCGCACCAGATATTGCCGGTCAGGACAAAGCCAATCCAACATCCCTTATTCTGTCGCTTGCGATGTTATTAGAACAATGGGAAGAAACCAAAGCGGCAGCGCGGATCAACGGCGCACTGGCCACGCTGCTTGCAAATGCAAAGACACGCACAACAGATTTAGGCGGTATGCTGACATGTTCGGCCTTTGCCGCGCTTTTATGTCAGCACATCAGCGGAGACTAAAGACATGCCTCAAGCGTCAATTCCCTTTATTTTTATGCGTGGAGGTTCATCACGCGGCCCGTATTTTTTGCGTAAGGATTTGCCGCAAGACCGCGACCATCTAGCAAAAATTTTGATTGCCGTGGTCGGATCTGGTCATCCACTCAACATTGACGGTGTTGGTGGCAGCAATCCGGTCACGACCAAAGTGGCGATGCTATCACGCGCTACAGATGACTGGGCAGATGTTGATTATTTTTTCGCCCAAGTCAGCGTTGAAGACCGGCAGGTGGATTTTAGACCAACCTGCGGCAATATCCTTTCTGGTGTTGGTGCGGCGGCGCTGGAAATGGGGCTTGTCGATGCACAGGACGGGGTTACGGATATACGAATCCATGCCGTCAATACAGGCGCCCGCATCATTTCCCGCGTTGAAACACCGGGCGGCAAAGTTGAATATGATGGGGCATTTGTGATTGACGGGGTACCCGGTACCGCGGCGCCCGTCGGACTGAACTTTATGGATGTTGCCGGCTCGTCAACCGGTGCATTTTTGCCAACCGGAAATCTGATAGATCGCTTTGATGGGATCGAGGTGACATGTATGGATGTGGCCATGCCGATGGTATTGGCACGGGCCAGCGATTTTGGTT
>CAYNQW010000167.1:0-4169 GCA_964399415.1 uncultured Hyphomicrobiales bacterium | reverse complement strand
GCCAATCTCGATGAACTTGCCCTCTTGGACAGTTTGGATATGGGCAAGCCGGTGGAAGACGCGGCGGCCATTGATGTCCCCGGCTCTGCTCTATTCTTTCAGTGGTATGCTGAAGCCATCGACAAAATCTATGATGAAATCGCACCGACAGGAGCAGGCGATCTCGCCATGATCACGCGAGAGCCGCTTGGCGTGGTTGGAGCGGTGGTGCCGTGGAATTTCCCATTGGATATGGCAACGTGGAAAGTGTCCGCGGCATTAGCGGCTGGAAATTCCGTGGTGCTGAAACCGGCGGAGCAATCTCCTTTATCTGCCTTGCGGTTGGCGCAATTAGCCGTCGAGGCTGGCGTCCCTGAAGGCGTCTTTAACGTCGTGCCAGGATTCGGAGAAACCGCAGGCAAAGCCTTGGGCTTGCATATGGATGTTGACTGCTTGGCCTTCACCGGCTCTACGCCCATCGGCAAGATGTTCCAGCAATACGCCGGCCAATCCAACATGAAGCAAGTTTGGCTTGAGACCGGCGGCAAAAGCCCCAATCTGGTTTTTGCCGATTGCGATGATCTGGAAACTGCAGCCGATATGGCGGCATTGGGCATTTTCTTCAATCAAGGGGAAGTTTGCTCCGCCAATTCGCGCCTCTTGGTGGAACGCTCAATCCATGCGGAATTTGTCGAGATGCTCAAAAGCCGAGCGCCAAACTTTCAGCCGGGCAACCCCCTTGATCCGGCATCTAAAATGGGCGCTATCGTCAGCCAAGAACAACATGATCGCATCATGACCATGATCGAAAGCGGCAAAAAAGACGCGGATTGCGTGGTCGGCGGCAACGCGATGTTGATCGACAATCGCGGGCTTTATGTAGAGCCCACCATCTTTGACCATGTGCGGCCTGATTGCACCATTGCCCGAGATGAAATCTTTGGCCCCGTCCTATCGGTGATCCCGTTTGATCACGAAGAAGAAGCGGTGCGGATAGCCAATGATACGATTTATGGTCTTGCGGCCTCGCTCTGGACGGGGAGTTTATCGCGGGCGCATCGCGTCTCACGCCAATTGAGGGCTGGCACAGTTTCGGTCAATACCGTTGATGCGTTGAGTCCAATGACGCCGTTTGGCGGGTTCAAGCAATCTGGGATTGGCCGTGATTTGTCGCTCCATGGGTTGGATAAATACACCGCCCTCAAAACAACTTGGATCAAATATTAATCTATCCGAACGGATGGAATAACGATCCAATCGACAACGCCACCACCGCCACCAAACACGCGGCCATGCCTATATTTATTCGCCGTTGGATGGACGGGGATAAATCCAGATGATTGATTTTGACCCCCGCATAAAGCCAGAGCAAATGCAGGGGAATCCAAATCAGATTCATGATGATGAGTTTTAACCCAGTTTCAAGGGCAAAACTGTCGGGATAAAAGGCAAAACTGCTGAAGAAAGTTGTGTTGACGGCATAGGCTTTTGGGTTGATGAATTGCAACATCAGCCCGGCCATAAAACCTGGAGCGGAGGTTTGGATAAAAGCGATTTTTGCCCCCGCTAAAGCAATTCGCAACGCCAAATACCCGAGGTAGGCCGCTGATGCGACGATCAAAAGATTGCGGATAAACGGCTCTGCTAAGATCACCGCCGCCAGCCCCGAAATCACCGCCAGCGCCACAGCATTCGTGCCTGCGCAAAGCCCCGCAACATAAAACAGACCTTGCCGCCAGCCAAAAGCCGCGCCCACCCCTGCCGTCGACAGCACCCCCGGCCCAGGGGTGATGATCAGCAAAAAAACAGCAAGCGCGAAGGTGATCATTAAGATAAGGCTTTCGTTGATCTATGACGATGTTCTGGCTTGTGCCGCCACAGGTTGCGCGGTCATGGTGATCTTCAACCGATCTTGCAGGTATGGAAGTTTTGCCCGGGCTTGATCCAAGTCTTGCCGCGAAAGCGTGGCTTCGATCAGTGCTGGAGTGGCTTTTGCTTTTGCTCTTGCCAATTCTACCCCGCCCGGCCCAGCGATTAAACTTTCCCCTAAATATTCAATTTCATTTTCTTGACCCGCATGATTAGCGTAAGCCAGATAAACCCCATTTTCATAGGCGCGGGTGGGGATCATTTGCCGCGCTTCTTCTAACATAAACTTGTCCTCTAGGTGATAGGCTCGCAACAAGCGAATGACTTGTTGAAAGCGATTGAAGCCTGACAAATAATGCGTAATGATCGGGTGATGGTCAATGGATGATTGGTAAGAATACGATGGTGAATGTGAACCCTTCTCATAAAAGTCGTGAGGATGAAATGCCGGAGATGTTTGATGCCGGCGTCAATCACCGCGCTAAGATCGGCTTTGTGTTGCTGGCCACAGAACAAACCATCGAAAGAGATATGTTCAAGCTTTGCCCCGAAGGGGTTGGCTTGCATTTCACCCGCGCCGCTAATCCCGACAGCATCACCGTTAACACCTTCAACGCGCAGCTCCCTGATTTGAGCCGCGCGGCCTCGACGCTTCTGCCAGATGGCAGTCTTGATGTGATTTGTTACGCCTGCACCTCGGGTAGCATCGTTATGGGGGAAGAGAAAATTTTTGCCGCCCTGCAACAAGGCGCTCCTTACGCCAAGCCAACCTCGCTGATCACCTCAGTCATGGCAGGATTGCGCGCCATCGGTGCTCAAAAAATTGCAGTGGCAACACCTTACTTGGATGAGATTAATCAACTGGAAGCGGTTTATCTTGAAGCGAATGGATTTGAGGTTCTTGATATTCAGGGTCTTAATCTGGAAAAGGATAGCGACATGGTGCGGGTCCGGCCAGAATTTCTGATGGAATTTGCCGCTTCCGTCGATCACCCTGATGCCGACGCGCTGTTCATTTCTTGCGGCGCGCTGCGTTCGATTGAAATCATCGACCGGCTGGAAGAAAAACTGAACAAGCCGGTGCTATGCTCAAATCAAGCCATGGCTTGGCATTGCTTACGCCAAAGTGGGATAAAAGATCAACACTCTGGATATGGCCTCTTGCTCAGCGCTTATTAGGGGCAATTCATCCATTACTAAGCGGCGATCAAGGCTCAATTTCTATTGCAAAACCGACATTTGAGATTGTCGCGCCTGTGTTAGACAACTTCTTGTGTTCATGAAAGAATTTGTGGATGAGGTGGCTTTATGTTTGAGCGCAACATCCCAGAATTTGTTCGTCACGCCCCTGCGCCAAGCGTCCATGGCTTTGCAACTTTAACAGGCGTAGAAGCCATCGCCCGCGGCAGTCTTGTTTCCGTCTT
Source organism: uncultured Hyphomicrobiales bacterium (assembly GCA_964399415.1). Classification (GTDB taxonomy): domain Bacteria; phylum Pseudomonadota; class Alphaproteobacteria; order Puniceispirillales; family UBA1172; genus JAGWAQ01. The sequence continues at coordinate 897 of CAYNQW010000167.1, read as the reverse complement.
CCCGCTTGAAATGTATCGGTCACTGAAAGAAGCTCAAGTGGTGAGCGAGATTTATTTTTTGATAGGGCTTGCCTCACTTTTGGTTGGGCTGTTGGTGCCGATGATCAGTCGTCATTTGTCGCGGCGATGGACATATACTCTGGGTGCGTTCACCATGATTTGTGGGTCTGGACTAGCGGCTTATGGCCATCCTATTGGCCTTATTTTTGGGCTGATGCTTACGACGTTCGCCACCGTAACGTTGTTTGTATGCCTTAACGCTTATGTGCTGGATTACGTCAAGCGGCATGATTTTAGCAAATGCGAAACCTTAAGGATGCTCTATTCAGCCGCCGGTTGGACTTTGGGGCCTGTGGTGGGCGTAACGCTTTGGGAATGGTGGCGACCCCTGCCGTTTTTTGTGTCCATGACCGCCGCCTCTGCCTTGATTGTAATTTTTTGGGTGATGCGGCTAGGCAATGGCAAACTTATCACCAAAGCCAAAAAACCAACGATCAATCCTTTTGCTTATCTGACCCGGTTTTTCAAACAGAAGCGGTTGGTGGCGGGTTGGATTTTCGCAGTGACTCGATCCTGCGGCTGGTGGGTTTATATTGTCTATTTGCCCATCTACGCTGTGGAAAATGGCCTCGGCCCATCCCTTGGCGGGATATTGCTGTCCTTGACGAATAGCGCGCTTTTCACCACGCCGTTGATGTTGTTTCTGCTGCGCCGATTGGGCGTCAAGATGGCCGTAAGATCAGGGTTTCTGCTGGCGAGCAGTTTATTCTTATTGGCGAGCATCCTAGGCGACTGGCCGCTCATCACCATTGGGTTATTGTTTGCGGGGTCATTTGCGTTGATTTTTCTCGATATCTGCGCTGGCTTGCCTTTTCTCATGGCTGTTAAACCATCCGA
>CAYNQW010000166.1:0-4224 GCA_964399415.1 uncultured Hyphomicrobiales bacterium | reverse complement strand
CGTGAAGCGAAGCTGTCAGTGCCCCCGCTGCAAAACCAGCACATCCGGCCAAGACTGTCGACACCCACGGATTGAGACCATTCGCAATGAGAACTGCCCCCACCGCCGCCCCCAGAGGAAAAGTACCTTCCACTGATAAATCCGGAAATCGCAGAATTCGAAATGAGATGAATGTGCCTAAAGCCAGAATACTAAAGACCAGCCCGATCTCAAAAAACCCCATAACTTCGAATAAACTCATTTCAACACCGCCAAGTCTGAAATTAAAAAAGGCGCCGGAAAAATAATTGACCGGCGCGACATTGATTTATTCAGTTATGATTTTCGCCCGTTTCTTGAGCGCGTCAGAAATTTTTAATCCTGTCGCTTCAGCCGCACTCAGATTTATGGTGATAGTTTTCTCCGCTTGCACATCTTTGGCAAGAATGGCGTCAATTTTTCCAACTGTTGCGCCATTTAAAATATCACCAGCCATCAATCCCGACAGTCGACCAATTTCAATATAATCCAAACCGACAGTGGCGACGGCACCCCGTTTTACCGAACCCGGTTCCCCTGCAAAGACCGGCGTTTGTGTCTCTCGCCCGACTTTCACAATAGATTCCACCGCCGATAGAATCGTCGTATCAGTTGGGATGTAAATCGCATCGACCTTTCCCAATAGGGACCGCGTTGCTGCAATGACTTCATTTGTGGTGGGCGCTGGCGCTTCAACAATCGTGATATTGCTCTTGCCCGCTTCTTCCTTGATCCAGCGCAGTAACGCGGCAGAATTGGCGAGGCTCGGATTATACAGGAACCCAATTGTTTTAAGATCACCTACAATTTCTTGGAATAATGCCAATTGCTCTGCCAAAGGAGAAGCATCAGACACCCCTGTGACATTGCCCCCCGGCTTTTCAAATTGGGGAATTATTTTTGCACCAACCGGGTCTGTCACCGTCGCAAAGACGATGGGAATATCTTGACTGGCACTAGCCATTGACTGCGTGGAAGGGGTTGTAATTGTTAACACAAAATCCATATCACGACTGACGAATTTCTGTGAAATCTGTTGCTGTGTCGGCATGGCACCATTGGCATTTTGATAGTCGAGAGTAAAATTTTTGCCCTCTTCCCAACCCTTTTCCTTGAGCCCCATTAACATACCGTTTTTAGTATCCAAAATCGCCGGGGTTTCTACGATTGTGGTCATGCCGATGGATTTCAATGCCTGAGCCTGCCCTTCGAGGGCCAAAAGCGCTATTAAAGAGGCCAGCGCAGCCCTAATGCGTTTATGTTTCATGTCACGTCTCCCTTTTTAAAATTGAATACAAATGTTGGAGAGTTCAGAATAAAAATTGAGCGAGTAAAGCCCCCCTTCCCGCCCGATCCCAGATTGTTTGCTTCCTCCGAACGCCGTTCTGAGATCGCGCAGATACCAGCTATTGATCCAAGTGATCCCAACCTCCATCCGCTGAGCGGCCCGATGCGCACGGGCAATGTCTTGTGTCCAAATGCTGGCACATAACCCGTAATCGCTATCATTTGCGCGATCGACCACCTCTTGCTCATCCTCAAAAGAGGATATGTGGCAACATGGGCCGAAAATCTCCTCAGTATTGATCCGGGACTCATCAGGCAGGCCGGTCCAAATTGTTGGCGCAACGAAAAACCCTTCTGCAGGAAGCGTGATAGATTCAGCATGCAGACCGCCGATGACAACTCTCGCGCCTTCTTGCTCTGCCAATTTGTAATAGCCCAAGACTTTTTCACGGTGCGCTTTGGATATCAGCGGACCCGTAGTCGTACTTTTTTCAAAGGGATCCCCAAGGACAAGCACTTTGGCCCTTTTTCTCAAACCTTCAACAACTCGGTCAAAAATGGGGCGTGCGACAAAAACCCGTTCCGTACACATACACACCTGTCCATTATTCAAAAATACCGCTCGAACAAGCCCGTCCAGCGTTTTCTCCAAATCACAGTCTTCAAAAAGAATTGCGGCATTCTTGCCGCCAAGTTCAAAGGACAAAGGCTTCACCCGTTGCGCGGCAGACTTCATAATCGCGGTTCCGGTTTTGCTTTCTCCCGTAAAGGTAATGGCATCAACATCCTTATGCGCCACGAGATATTCGCCCGCAGACCCCGCGCCAAAACCGTGCAAAAGATTAAAGACACCTGCTGGGATACGGGCGTCCTCCATAACTTCAGCCAAGAGAGTTGCCGTGCCGGGGGTTTCTTCAGAAGGTTTGGCAAGTATTGTATTTCCAGCCGCCAGTGCAGGAGCAAGTTTCCAAGTTAACAACAAGAGCGGCAAATTCCATGGTGCAATCACGCCTATCACACCAAGTGGTCGACGATAGGTATAATTGAGCGCGGATATCCCTGTTGGCGTTGTCGTATAGTAGGCTTCGTCAGGATAGGCTTTGACCAGTTCTGCAAATGTTTCAAAATTTGCAGCCCCTCTGGGAATATCCACTTCTCGCGCCTGTGAGATGGGTTTGCCTGTGTCTTCAATTTCAGCAGCCACAAAGTCGTCAAACCGATTTCTTATTCCCGCTGCAACACGCTGCAATATCGCACAGCGTTCACCCAGCGACATCGCCCCCCAAGGCCCCTTCAACGCCTGTCGGGCCGCTCTTGCTGCATGATCGACATCTTTCTGGGATGCTTCATGTACTTTGCCAACAACGACTTCAGTGACCGGGTTTATATTGTCAAACAGCCTTTCAGAACGGACCCATTTACCATTGATATAATTCAGATAGTTTTTCATATCTCGCCGCTCATCTGAATGTCACCGAAACACTTCCCAAAGGTCCAAAATCGGCATGTAACGTATCCCCATTGTCAGCCCATACAGGACGCGTAAAAGATCCGGACAACATCAAATGCCCAGGCTCTAGAGTGACATCAAAGCGTGCCAATTTATTGGCAAGCCAAGCGATCGCCATCGCAGGATGCCCTAGGACACCTGCGGCAATTCCCGTTTCTTCGATATCTGAATTGCGGTGAAAGATGCATCCGACCCAACGCAAATCAATGTCATCTGGCCTGACAGGATTTCCACCAAGGATCAGAGCCGCTGCAGCACCGTTATCCGCCACTGTATCGCAAATTTGACGTGGGTTTTGAACCCGCGCATCGATCACCTCAATTGATGGGATCACATATTCAGTCGCCCGCATCACATCGACTAAACCAACTCCTGGACCTCTGAGGGGTGACTTTAAGACGAAGGTTAATTCCGGTTCCACACGTGGCACGCAAAACTCGCCATGATCCAAGACAACGCCATTTTCATAAAGCATATTATCAAAAAGATACCCATAATCCGGCTCATCTATTTGTGAGCTGGCTTGCATCGCTTTTGACGTCAGGCCAATTTTATGACCGATCAGCCGACGTCCTTTTGCAATCATGGCATCTGCCATCGCAGAAGAAATTGCATAGGAGTCTTCAATTTCAATATTTGGAAAGATCTTTGTCAGTTGAAGACACGGCGTCTTAGTGCGGTGCGCCTCAAGAAGGCATTCGAGGGCTTTCGCCCGATCTTGGTCTGATAACATGTCTTACCCTGCTACTGATATGGCACTGTCGTGACACAGACGGTTAAAACTTTTGCAGGACGTTAAGACAAATGAGAAAAAGTCATACGCATATTCACATTGAGAAAAGCGCCTTCCATTCACATTGATTTTGTTCAATTTCTTGGCCAGCGCTACGTACAGCATTACAGAAGTCTTCAAAATACGGCGGCATAACGGCGTGCGAAACGGTAGACAAACCTATTTGCGTCATTGTGCGGGGCAAAGCAATATCAAGGACAACCAATTTCTGGCGCAGGTAATCAGTGCGGATCGCCTGATAGGGCCATATACCTATCATGTCTGTATCCAATAAGAGTTCTTTGCCTTGAAGACCAACGGTTTCGATAAATCGCGCTGGTGCTGCAAGACCGGCATCGTGGAATGAGGCGTCGATGGCCTGCCGCGCGCGCATCTCGGTGGGTGGAAGGATCCAACTATACCCGTCGAGCTCGCTTAATTTTATCTTGATACTGGCGCTCAAAGGATGACCTGCCCGCACACAGAGGCAAAAGACCTCCTGTATAGAACATCAAATGAAACGCCAGGCACATCAGAGGGTTGGGCGCGTCGCCCGATCACACAATCCAATTCCCGCACAATCAACATCGCATGCAAATCTAAACTGGGGGCTTCTTTCACATTCACCACAATGTCT
>CAYNQW010000165.1:0-4230 GCA_964399415.1 uncultured Hyphomicrobiales bacterium | reverse complement strand
TGACGACAATCTGGACCGCGATGGCCGCGTCATCAGGCCAATGCGGATGCGGCGGCATCACGCCATAGCCATGGAGGTCTCGGTCGTATGAAGTCATGTCTGTTGCCTGTTTAATTCAATCAGTTGAGCGGGAGGGCGTGAGGATGCGGCGGCGTCTTTGCGTGTCCATTCCGACAATTGCCCCGCAATGGATAGCGCAACGCGAAATGGTTCTTTGCCGCCAATTTCGGGCAAGCCCACGGGGCATTGGATGCGGGCGATGGCAGTTTCATCAAAGCCTAAATCCATGAGACGCGATTTGAAACGCGCCCGCTTTGTGGCCGAGCCAATCAATCCAATTTTTGCCGCTTTATCGGTTTTTAACAACGCCGCGCATATATCAAAATCCATTTGATGCGAATAACTCATAATCAAATGAACAGCGCCTTGAGGCGCGTAAGACGCAATTTGAGCCAGATCATTGGCCGATATGATCGTGATATCCGCGCCAATTTGTTGGGGAAAACGATCTTGGTTGGTGTCCACCCAATGACGAGCCAAGGGCAATCCTGCGGTCACATCCATCACCGCGCGGCCAACGTGACCGGCGCCGTAAAGATAAAACGGGATGGTTTCAGGCATTAGAGGTTGCATCAAGCCATGGTGTTTCATGGCGTGATCGGTGGCATTGTCGGTCCAATAAGCAGGCTGTGTTGCGTCATCAGGATGGATCACAAAACCTGATTGATACCCCGCCAATTCGAGCCAATATTGCCGATCGGACTGAAGAATTTGTTCAAACATCACGCTAACGAAGCCGCCGCAACATTGCCCTAAGGTTGGGCCGAGAGGATAATCACGCCAAAAGCGCGTCGGGTGGTCGCCTTGGCTTAACGCCATCTTGGCTTGATAGAGCGCGTCATGTTCAAGCATTCCGCCGCCGATGCTGCCTTCAAACCCATCGGGGGTGATCAGCATGGATGCTCCTAATTCCCGAGGGGTTGAGCCTTTTACACGGCTGACCACTGCCAAGCAAACCGCCTGATGGTTTTCAAGGCTGGCGCAAATCTGATCAATCCAACGCATCGTGTTTCTCTCGCATCTGTTTTGCGGTCATGTATAACCGTTCCGCTGTCGCGGGAGCATTCAAATCCGGATACGGACGTCTACTCGATTTGCCCCGTTGAGCCAGCGCATCGCTTAAAGCGAAAAATGAACTCATCCCCAGCATCAGTGGCGGCTCACCCACCGCCTTTGAACGCATGATGGTGGCCGATAGATTGCCCGCCGAAGGATAAAGCGCAAGGCTTGCCCGTAAGGGTCGATCCGAACATGCTGGAATCTTATAGGTGGATGGCGCGTGGGTCAAAAGCCGTCCATCCTTGCCGTAAACCAATTCTTCCATGGTCAGCCATCCCATCCCTTGGATATAGCCGCCTTCGATCTGCCCTAAATCAATATCAGGGTTAATCGACAATCCAGCATCATGAAGGATATCGACGGCCAGCAATCGGCTTTCGCCGGTCAGCAGATCAACCATGACTTCAGTGACCGCCGCGCCATAGGCAAAATAATAGAAAGGCTCACCCTTGCCTTTGATGGGGTCCCAATGAATATCTGGCGTGGCGTAATAGCCGGTGGAAGAAAGCGACACGCGCCCTTGCCAGCATAAATTGGCGGCATCAGCAAAAGATAGATGATCATTGCCGATGGTGACGTGATTATCGGCAAATACAACAGTTTCTATGGGCTGTTGATAGAGCGCCGCCAAATGTTCTGCCATGCGATCTCGAATCGTGGTGGCGGCAATATGGGCGGCCATCCCATTAAGATCAGTCCCAGAAGACGCGGCGGTGGCGGAGGTGTTTGGCACTTTGCCGGTATGGGTTGGGGTGGTGCGAATGCGGTCAGGCGTCAGGCCAAAAACCGAGGCGGTGATTTGTTTGACCTTGGTGAACAAGCCTTGCCCCATTTCCGTGCCGCCATGGTTCAGCATCACCGACCCATCGGTATAGACATGGACAAGCGCCCCCGCCTGATTGAGCATGGTTTTATTGAAACTGATGCCAAACTTCACCGGCGTCAGCGCAATGCCTCGGCTAAAGTGATCCTGATCACGATTCCACAAGGCAATCTCTTGCCGCCGCTCATGGTATTGCGATGATTCCACCAAACGCTTGGTCAAATCATGCAGGATGCCATCTTTGACCGCTTGGCCATAAGGGGTGGGGCGGTGATCACCGCTATCATGATCAGGGTAGAAATTCGTCTGCCGAACGTCCAATGGGTCAAGGTTAAGATCATGGGCAATATGATCAATCACACGTTCGATCCCCATCATGCCTTGCGGCCCACCAAACCCGCGAAAAGCCGTGTTCGATGGGGTGTTGGTTCGGCACATTTTTGAGGTGATGGTCATATTCGGGATGGCGTATGCGTTATCCGCGTGCATGACCGCCCGTTCTGCCACCGCCTTTGAAAGATCATAAGACATACCGCATCTTAGGGCATGGTCGAATTCAACACCTTCAATCCGCCCTTGATCATCAAAGCCAACGCGATAATCAATCCGAATGTCATGACGCTTGCCGGTGATCCGCATATCATCATCACGATCATAGATCATTTTGACAGGGCGTTGTGTCACCATGGCCGCCAGCGCCGCAAGACAAGCCGGATGATTGCCCTGACTTTCCTTGCCGCCAAAGCCGCCCCCCATGCGACGCACTTCGACTTGAACCGCGTGATTGGGAATGCCTAAGACATCCGCGACTTTATGTTGAATCTCAGTGGGATGTTGCGACGATACATGAACGGTGATTTGATGGTTTTCTTCCGGCAGGGCGAGAGCGGCTTGCCCTTCTAGATAGAAATGTTCCTGACCTCCAACATAGATGGTGCCACTCAATTGACGAGGTGACGTTGCAATGGCTTGCGCGGCATTGCCAATTTGAATTTGCCATGGCTCTTCCAGCAAGGCGTTTTTGGCCAAGGCGTCATCAATGGATAAGATGGGTGTTTCGGCTTCAATGCGGATGATCGCTTTGGCCATGGCATGACGCGCGGAACGCACATCCTTGGCGACAACGGCATAGATGATTTGCCCATGATAAGCGACGTTACCTTCCGCGAGCATGGGATCATCACCAAAGACAGGGCTCACATCATTCTTGCCCGGGATATCATCAGCGGTGAGGACTGCGATAATGCCGGGGCTTTCGCGCACCGCATCAAGATTAATTTCAATGATGCGGCCTTTCGCAACCGGGCTAAGCCCCGGGATGACCAGCAATGTTTCGGCGGGAACAGGGATGTCATCAACATAACAAGCCCTGCCCGTGACGTGCAGATGCGCGCTTTCATGCGGCATCGGATGTTTGGCGTTGGGGGAAGCGGGAAAAGACGTCATTCGGCGGCCCCGTGATGCTGTTCCAGCAGGGGCGATGATCCTGCCAACATATCCGCATGGGTCTTGCCATGAGCCGCGGCATCCAACGCCTTGACCAACAGATTCTTGGCCATGTCTTGACGGTAACTTCGGCTCGCCCGCATATCATCAATCGGGTTGAAATCTTCTGCGAGCGCGGCCAACACGTCTTTCGGCAAAGGATCGGTAAGGCGATGGCCAAGCAACGCGGTTTCGGTATTCTTGGCGCGTTTGGGGATGGCCGCCATGCCGCCATAACCCAGACGGGCGGCGGTGATCACACCATCATCAAGGGCAAACCAATACCCCCCCATCACCGCTGAGATATCTTGATCAAAACGCCGCGAAATTTTAATGGCGTTAAAAATTTCACCCGTCTTTAATTTTGGCAGGTGTATTTCACGCAACCATTCACCTTCGCGGCGATCTTGTTGTTGATAATCGAGAAAGAAATCTTCAATCGGCAAATGGCGCTGATTTTGGCGATGCTGCAACACTAGTGTTGCTCCAAGGGCTAAAAACGCGGGCGCCAAATCCCCGATGGGTGAGCCATTGGCGATATTGCCGCAAACGGTTCCCGTAGCCCGAACTTGAGTTGAGGCAAACCGCCGCCACAATTCCTCGAGTGGTGGAAAATCTTTTGCAAGATGTTGTTTGGCGTCCGCGTGACTCACCCCTGCAGGAATCACAAAACCATCCTCGGTTTTGCTAATCACGCTCAGTTCAGGCACGCGCATCACCGAGATGAATCTTGGGATGTTTCGGAATTGTTTGGTGATCCAGAGGCCAATATCCGTGGCGCCCGCGATAATCTGCGCGTCAGG
>CAYNQW010000164.1:0-4231 GCA_964399415.1 uncultured Hyphomicrobiales bacterium | reverse complement strand
ATAGGACTCCGCGGACGTCATCAGACACAAATTTATTCCTTAACCGACATTAATATTATCGCTAAACATTCTGATCAATTGAGGCAATTGACAAGCCTATTTTTTAAGACAATTCAGTCGCTTAAAGGATACTTTTTGGCGATGGCGGTGACTCCGCAACCTCCACCATTCATATGATCTATGCGGAATTCAACTTATCACGAACCCAATCATGGAAGCGTTTTAACAAATATTCTTCAGGCATCAACACGCCTTCTGTGAACGGCTGGGCATTGAGCCCTAATTGGTTCATCTCACAAGCTTCACCGTCTTGATCCATCACCAGCGTGGCGAAATCAACGACATTGGCCATGTCATATTGGGGATTGTTAAGGGTTTGCTCTTCAAACAGCCATTCGGCGGTGATTTCTGTTTGCGTTGTGCCTTTTGGCAAAACACGCACTATCCGAACATGATCGGCATATCCGGCGATGAACATGGACGGCCAAGCAGAAGCGTAGAGTTGACCGCGGGTGATTTCTTCATGGCTAAGGCTAGAGATGACATGGCCTTGGGCTGATCCATCTTTTGACCATGTTTCCGCCCCCGAACGAAGACCGCCGCGATATAACGGGTCGTTGGAATCTTCATGGTCTTCCCAATCCGGCACATCCATCTTGTTGATGATCCGCCGAGAATAGAGCGGCACAAGCGCGGCCAATTCAGGATGAATATTCGGGCAATGCAGGCATTCGTTGAAATTTTCCCAAAACAATTTCCAATTGCAATTGATCATCTTGGACCAAGTTTTGCCGACCTTCATCTCTTCCAAAGGAAAACGCGAAAGCCCATTGGCGGAACGCTGGAAGAGGCTATCGACATCCCATGCGGCGTTGGGGTCGAGATTGACAAAAATCGCTCCGCGCCATTCTTGAACAGCGATAGGGAAAAGCGGATAATCGCTTTTGTTAAATCCTTCAGGTTCCGTAAAGGAAGTGGTGGCGGCAAGCGAGCCATCGTTTAAGCGGAAAGACCATTGATGATAAGGGCAGACCAAGGCGTTGGCATCAAGTCGTCCCGATTGCGCAAGGCATAGGGCTGAACCACGATGGCGGCAAGTGTTGTAATATCCGCGAAGCATTCCGTCTTCATCCCGCACCACAACGACAGGCTGGTTGCCAATGGTGAGCGTTTGATATTGGCGCGGTTTGGCCAAGGCGCTGCCATGACAAAGATAAACCCAGTCGGCTTGCCAAATGTGCGCTTCTTCCTTGCGATGATGACTTGGGTCGCTATACCACGACGAGGGCAGGCTCATTTCAAGTTGTTTCAGTCCATTTGAATTGTTTTGGTTGTTTTCCATGGCAAAGCCCATCCCTCATAAAACAATCACCCGATGATCAGGAGTATGAAACGGTTTTGCATTTAAGCCAAGTTCGTATTGCATAGGCATGGTCAAATATTGCGTCATTTCGGTTTAACCGATATTTTTGGCGAGGGAGGATTTCATCATGAGCATAACCGATGAAGGCGAATACGGGATCAAGCAGATCATGTTTCTTGAAAGCGTTTGGGGTGAGGGCTTTCTTTCACCCGGCGGGGTGGAAGAAATTGACCTTGTGGTTGAGGGGCTAGACCTTGCTGGAAAAACAATCTTAGATATTGGTTGCGGTTGTGGCGGGGCGGCTTTTCATCTGATACGCCAGCATGGAGCGGCGCATGTCACGGGCATTGATGTCGAACCGCTTGTGATTGAACGGGCGGCTGAACTTGCCGAACAGTATGAGATGACGGGTGAAACCGCCTTCGTCACGGTCAATCCGGGGCCGTTATCGTTTGCGGATAACAGCATGGATGTGATTTTCAGCAAAGACGCTTTCCTTCATATTCCTGATAAAGAAGCGCTGATGCTGGATTGCGCCCGCGTGCTTAAGCCAGGGGGGATCATCGCTGCCAGCGATTGGATGCGGAAGGATGACAACCCCCCATCGGCGCAGATGCGCGATTACATAAAAAGCGAAGGGCTTGATATGCATATGTGTTCGCTTGAACGGTATCGCAACGCTCTTGATCAGGCTGGGTTTGATGACATCCAACTGCTTGACCGCAACGAATGGTATCATCGCAAGGCAATTGATGAAGTCGCCGAATTAAAAGGCCCTTTGCGCGAGACAATCGTTAACCTAATTGGTGAAGCCGACGCGGATCACGTCACCGAAATCTGGGAGAAAATGGTCGGGGTGCTGGCTTTAGGTGAACACCGCCCCGGGCATTTCAGCGCACGTCTCGGGTGATCAATGGCCGCGTTTGCTTTGGAGGGTTTGATCAGCCTCTCCGCCCATCCCAAAACCAACCTTGGGAAGCAAAAGACCACAAAAACTAGTCCTGCTTCTCCATGGTTTCGGGTATTATATTGATAAACAAATATGCCGTTTGAGATGATAAATATACTGACCGCTGGTTTTCAGCATGAAACAAATGTCTTCGCGTCTTCGAGAGCCACGCTATCGGATTTTGAAATGGCGGATTCTTGGCCTGGCCTTCTTGTTGGCGAAAATGTCAGGCCGGGCTTGAAGGGAACAACCATTCCCTTGGCGGGGTTTATTGCCGCGGTTGATGACCATAATCGCAATCATCCAAACAGCCAGATTAACTTGATCCCGACATGCTGGGCATCGGCGGAGCCTTCATCATTTGTTGCTGATGAAGCCTATGAAACCATCACGGAAATCATTTTAACAGGCATTCACGATCATCCCAATATAGATGGAATCTACCTCGATTTGCATGGCGCGATGGTGACCGACAGCCACCCTGATGGCGAAGGCGAATTATTGACCCGCATCCGCAAAAAACTAGGCGATCGGTTGCCCGTGGTCATCAGCCTAGACCTGCACGCCAACCTGACAGAAACGATGGTAAAAAACGCCTCTGCCATAACGATTTTTCGGACTTACCCTCATTTAGACATGGCGCAAACCGGCGCCCGTGCCTTGCCGATACTTCTTCAATTGATGGATGGCGTTGATTATTACGCGGAATGGCGCCAACTTCCCTATCTTATTCCGTTGCAGGCTCAATATACCGGCGGAAAACCGATCAAGACTTTATACGATGCGGTGGTGAAAATGGATCAAGCGCCGCATCAATGGGCTGAGTTCGCGGCAGGCTTTCCCGCATCAGATATCGCCGATGCGGGGCCATCTTTTCTCACCTATTCCACGCACAAGCATAACGCTGAAACAATGCTTCAAACGCTTTATCAGCAAGGCATCGCCGAAGAACAAAATTTTGATGTTTCACTCCTTGATGCTGATCAAGCGGTGGCTCGCGCCCTGCACGCCCATCAGCAAACGGGTAAGCCATCCATCATTGCTGATGTGCAAGACAACCCCGGGGCAGGGGGCAGTTCAGATACAACAGGCTTGATTGCCGCGTTGATCAAAGCAAAGGCCGATCAATCTATTGTCGGCATGATCAATGACCCTGAAATCGCGCGCAAGGCTCATATCGCGGGGGAAGGCGCCATGATTGCGGGGGAACTTGGCGGCAAATCAGACGGCGTGTCCATCCCAGGGCCATTTCTTGTTGAGAAAATAACCAATGGAATTTTCCCTTTTGGCGGTGAGATGTACAAAGGATGCATCGCCGATGCAGGGCCCTGTGCCTTGCTCTCTATTCCGCATAGCGACGCCGATATCAAATTGGTCGTTTCATCAAAACGATGCCAAAACTTGGATCAATCCATTTTCAAACATATCGGGGTTGAGCCAGCTGACGCCGCGGTTATTGTTGTGAAAAGCACGGTTCATTTCAGGGCGGATTATGAACCGCTTGGCGGCGTGATCATAAACGCGTTTTCGCCGGGGGCACACCCCTGCAACCTTGATGACGTGACGTTTAGCCATCTTCGCAAAGAGGTTCGTGTTATTCCAAAAACGAAACGCTCTTCTTAAATCCACCGCGCGCATCCACGCCGCTTTGATCTAGAGGATCGTCACCTCCGCCCCCGCGTCATTGGTGACAAGACCTGTTAGAGTGCCATTAAAATCCTCCAAGATGACAAGGATTTGGGTTTTTGCCGCGTTGGTGTTAGCTTTTCCGGGCCATGCCTAAGTTTAGTAGCGTCGCCAGTTCCCGAACAATTCAATTTTAAGTCTGCCATTAAATGGGACTAACCTTATAGTTTCTATGAGTTGACGGATGTCGGCTCGCCTTTATTCAAGTACAATTTTGGGGAAATAGAAAGAAA
>CAYNQW010000163.1:0-4240 GCA_964399415.1 uncultured Hyphomicrobiales bacterium | reverse complement strand
TGATGCTGGTGACGGCGAGTTTCCCCGTATATGCCGATAGCGCTCTATTGGCAAAAGCCGATATAGGATATGGTGAATATCTGTCCGGCGAATGTGTCACTTGCCATCAGAAAAACGGCTCAAACCAAGGCTTGCCCTCCATCACTGGCCTTGACGCCGAAGGGTTCATTGCCATCATGCTGGCCTATCGCAATAAAGAATTGACCAACAACGTGATGCAGACTGTGGCAGGCCGACTTGATGATGAGCAAATTGCCTCATTGGCGGTCTATTTTGCCTCTTTGCCCGCCGGCAATTAACACCGTAAAATTATTGATATCAAAAAACATATATTATGGTAGTATAAAGGCCATAACATATATGATTATTTATATGTAACATAAACAATAATCGGGGGGATAGATATGTCCAAAATGTCAAGACGCCAGTTTTCTGGCTTATTTGCAGCAACCACCGGCGCGTTAGCGATGCCATCGCTTGCCTTTGGCGCCGTGCCACGGGTGGTGGTGGTTGGTGGCGGCGCTGGTGGCGCTACCGCAGCACGGTATATTGCGAAAGATTCCAAAGGTGCTATTCATGTGACCTTGGTGGAAGCCACGAAGCAATATTACACCTGTTTCTTTTCCAATTTGTATCTGGGCGGTATTCGCGATTACGCTTCGATTGGTCACGGCTATGAAAACCTGTCGAACAATCACGGCGTCAATGTTGTCCACGATTGGGCAGCGTCGGTTGATGGCGGCCGCAAAGTTCTGAAATTGGCAAGCGGGGCAGAATTGCCTTATGACCGTCTGGTCTTGTCGCCCGGGATTGATCTGGATTATACCAGCGTCCCAGGGTATAGCGCCGCTGATCAAACACGGATGCCGCATGCTTGGAAATCTGGCACGCAAGTGCAAGTTCTTCGCGACCAAGTGATGAACATGAAAAAGGGCGGCACCTTTGTGATGGTGGCTCCGCCAAACCCATACCGTTGCCCACCTGGACCATATGAGCGCATTTCCATGATCGCCCATAACCTGACCCAAGTGAATCCAACGGCTAAGATCATTATTCTTGATCCGAAGGAAAAGTTCTCCAAACAAGGGCTGTTCATGGCCGGTTGGGAACGTCATTATCCCGGCATGATCGAATGGCTTGACCCAGCCACCCATGGCGGCATTAAGAATGTTAACGCTGAAACCATGGAAATCGAAACCGATATCGACACGTTCAAGGCTGATGCGGCTTGCGTGATTCCAGCACAGCGTGCCGGTTCAATCGCAATGGCGGCTGGCGTCAATGACGGCAATTGGTGCCCGATTATCCCAGCGACCATGGCCTCTAAAGCTGATCCGAACATCTATGTTCTTGGTGATGCTTCGGTGGCGGCGTCCATGCCAAAATCAGGCTTCTCCGCCAACAGTCAGGCCAAAGTTGCGGCCAACGCCATCCGTGGTGAATTGACCGGCAGCCGCGTTTATGAAGCACGCTTTGCCAACACATGTTGGAGCCTGATTGCCACCAATGATGGTGTTAAGGTTGGCGCCAATTACAAGGCCGGGTCTGAAAAGATCGACGTGGTTGATAAATTTATCTCCCAAGGCGGCGAAACCGATGCCGTCCGTAAGGAAACTTATGAAGAATCTGTTGGCTGGTACAATGGTATCACCGCCGATATGTTCTCATAAAAAACCACCCATCATGGAAAAGGCGGCTTTAAGCCGCCTTTTTTATAACCTCAAGATGGGGATTGATCACATCCCAACAACCTTGACGGTTTGGTTTTCTGGCAAGTTAATGACCTTCTTTCGGCTGATGTAATTTTCCATCAGGTCATAAATCGCCGGCCCTTCCGTGCCTTCATTGACAGAAGCCCAGCCCCCCACGGTATAGGATTTATCGGGTTCAATCGGCGCGCCACTATCGGTCATGATCATATTGGTGATGCGATTGCCCATGGTTGCTTTTGGCGCGCAAGTGTAAGACATACCGCCAACCCGCACCATATCACCACCCTGCTGATAAAATGGATCAAGGTGGAACAGGTTATCGCAAACGTCTTCAAGAATGTCGTGCAATTGCTGACCCGTCATTTCGGTACGGTAAACATTCGGATAACTCATGCTGGTTTGGGTATAAAGATCATCCATGGTGATGTCTTGCCCCGGCAACAAGGTTGTCCCCCATCGGAAACCTGGGCTCAGCGCGATTTCAACGTCACGTTCTTCCCGAATCCCCTGACAAATCAAATCATCCCAAGTGCCGTTAAAATTGCCCCGGCGATAAAGCAATTGATCGGTCTTACCAAGAACGCGGTTTAATTCACCTTCATGAGGCGCGCGAATACCATCAATATAAGCCTTCATTTCAGCATCAGGTTCAATGGCATCCGAAAAAACAGGGATCAGTGTCGAACTGTAATCCACCACTTCGCCATTTTCGACTTTGAGGTCGACGCGCCCCAAATACTTGCCATGGGAACCAGAAGACAGCACCAGAGTCTTGCCAATCTTAATGGCCTCTGGCACCGCGTCATGGGTGTGTCCTGTCAGAATGACATCAATGCCATTGACCACGCGGGCGATTTTCTGATCAACATCAAAGCCATTATGCGATAGAAGCACCACGACTTCAGCGCCCTCATCCCGGGCTTCATCGACGTTTTTCTGAAT
The DNA here is from genome assembly GCA_964399415.1 of uncultured Hyphomicrobiales bacterium. Taxonomy (GTDB): domain Bacteria; phylum Pseudomonadota; class Alphaproteobacteria; order Puniceispirillales; family UBA1172; genus JAGWAQ01. The sequence goes on along the minus strand of CAYNQW010000163.1, from coordinate 1,586 downwards.
TTCTTCTGGGCGAATACCGAATGACCAATTCGGCACCATATAACGAGGATTGGCAATCGGTGTGTATGGGAAATGCTGGCCGATTACCGCGACTTTAACGCCGCCTTTTTCAAAATAAGCGGTGCTGTCAAAAACACGTTCATCCCATTCGTTGTCAAAAACATTACCCCCCAAAAACGGATAGGCCATTTCCTCGACAATTTCTTCGACCCGTTCCTGACCAAAGGTGAATTCCCAATGCCCCACCATCGCATCAGGCTTCAGCAGCGCCATGGCATCCACCATGTCCTGACCATTGGTTTTCAGCGATGTGTAAGACCCTTGCCAAGTATCTCCCCCATCAAGCAACAAGACTTTATCATCTCCTCGCTCTGCCCGAATGGATTTGACCAGAGTCGCGGTGCGATCAAGCCCACCCAAGCGGCCATAAGCGCGCGCGAGATTGACGTAATCCACCATCGTATGGGCATAGGCAAGCGGTGTGCTTGGCGCGATGCCGAAGTGATTGAGAAAATCTTCTGCCACCAAATGCGGCGGGATGCCTTCATAAGCGCCTACCCCAAAATTTTCTGATGGTGGGCGGAAATAAACAGGTTTCAATTGCGCATGAATATCGGTCAGATGCAACAAGGTGACCTGCCCTTTTGCATCGAATGACAAGAGGTCATCCATCTTTAAGGCTTGCTGGGCGGCCAGTCTATTCCAATTGCCCATACCACCGAGCATCGTGCCTGTTACAGCCGCCATTTGGATAAATTCACGACGTGAAAACATCGGCGTCACTCCCTTTTGTTCGTTTATTGCTGAAGATAACGATAAGAATTTGCTTGCCGCTCGACACGACCAAAACCCGGCGCGGGCAAATGATAACCGATCAGCATCATGTCATCAGTCGCCAGCCGATCCAGCAGACGCAACCGGCTTGCCGCCGCATCAGCAGTATTCATATCCGATTTATTTTCCGCTTCTGGATGTTGAAAAGAAATCAATGGATGCGTTAGCGCATCACCGACCACCATCACGGCTTGTTCGCCTGTATGCACGACAAAAGCCGCATGCCCAGGTGTATGCCCTCTTGAGTCGACTACTTCAACCCCGGGGATGATTTCATCGCCATAAGCGATCATGGCGACTTGATCCCGCATCACGTCAAACCGAGTTTTCGCGCCGACAGCAAATGATTCACGTCCTGCGGGCATGGCGGCGAGCGCATCATCGGAATCCCAAAACTGCCATTCCAGATCAGGCATATAGAACTGCGCTTCCGGCATGGCCAATTCATCAAAATCGTCAATCACGCCCCAAATGTGATCGGGGTGGGCATGGGTGAAAACAACATCGGTAATGCTATCAAGAGCAATGCCCGCGGCATCCAATTCATTGGGCAATTCCCCAAGCCCGGGCAAAAAATTAGGCCCGCTTCCTGCGTCAAAAAGGATGCGGCGGTCACCAATATCAACCAAGGTGATGTTCAACGGACGCTTGGCCACCCCTTCCCCCATGCCAGATTGTTCCAGCAATGGTTTGAGCGAGGGATTGGTTTTAGCGTCAAACAACATCTCCGTTGGCACTGTCATCAACCCATC
>CAYNQW010000162.1:0-4283 GCA_964399415.1 uncultured Hyphomicrobiales bacterium | reverse complement strand
CTCAAGGCGATCATATTCTGCCTTGGTCTGTGCCTGCATCGCTCTTCCCCAAGTCTTTTTCTGTAAATGCCCTCAAATTGGTTCAATTGCCGCCGTCTTCTTGGAACAGCGTCACTTCAAGCGATATGGTGATTATCGACACCAGTGACCTTGACGCCATGCGGGCGGGGCTGTTCGCGTTAGATCAGGGGAATCATATTCGGGTTCGCCACCTAGAACAGGTCAGCGCATCGGCGGAGGACATCATTGTTTCAGGGCTTCATGATCAACAATACCAAACACTGCCCTCGCATTTATCCATTCTTGGGCGTGTGGTTTTTCAAGCGTCTTTATTCCCGCAATCTCAATCGGCGGCTATGGCATAAGGTGAGGCTGAGATGATCAAAAAATCCATGACAATCCGCGGCCATCGCACCTCAATTTCTTTAGAAGATCGCTTCTGGGTTTGTTTGGGGGAGATGGCCCAACACCGCCGCCTTTCCGTTAGCGCTCTTGTGGCTGAAATTGACGACCGCCGCACCCAAGATTTAATGGCTGGCGCTGACACCGGCGGTCTATCAAGCATGATCCGTCTTTATATCTTAGATGCGGCGTTAAAAGGCTGGTTAAAAGAGACAGATTTAGGTCGCTAATACCAATATTCTTAGCCCTATTGATTTTACTTTCATAAGAACAAATTTTATCATAATCATGATTAATATTTATGGATGAGGTCATCATGCGACTTGGCATTCTTCAAGCCGGAGAAAACAGCCCGAATATGCCCGCTGGAACACCTCCTTACCAAGACCTCTTTCGGGGGTTCTTTGAGCGGAGCCACGCCACTTACGACATCGAGTTTGTGCAAGTGCGATTGGGCGAATTCCCTGCTTCTGTTGACGACTATGACGCGTATCTGGTGACCGGCAGCGCGGCTGGCGTATATGATGATTTTGATTGGATTTCCCCTCTCAAAAACTTCATCCGTGACATTTACAAAGCCGGCAAACCCTTGGTGGGCATTTGCTTTGGCCATCAAGTCATTGCCGAAGCGCTTGGCGGTAAAGCGATCAAATCACCAAAAGGATGGGGATGTGGCGTGCGCAAATTGCCCGTTGTTCATCACGGCAAACATTTGCCCACTGACCTGAAAGAGTTGACGCTTTTATACATGCATCAAGATCAAGTCGTCGAAGCCCCGCCAGAAGCGGAAATTCTGCTCGCGGATGACTTCTGCACCATCGCTGCTTATTCGATTAACGATAAAGTCCTGTCTTTCCAAGGCCACCCTGAATTTACCCCAGCGGTGATTGCGGGGATTACGGATCTTCGCGCTGAAAATATCGGCGCGGAACGTGCCGCGGCTTGCCACGCCAGCCTAGCCACTCCTCATCAAGGGGATGACGTGGGCGTCATGATCAACACGTTCCTGACCAAGGCTATGTCCGCTCATGTTTAGCATGATCGGGACGACGATTAGGGATTAATGATGCGTTTTATCTTGGGCCTTGATACTGGCGGCACGTTCACGGACGCGGCCATCATTGACGCTGAAAATGGGGCATTAATGGCGAAAGCCAAATCCCCCACCACGCGGCATGATCTGTCGATTGGCCTGAGTCATGCCATTAATGATGTGGTCAATGCCCTATCGCCGGAACAACGCCCCTTTGTGGATCGCGTCAGCCTATCGACAACGCTAGCCACCAATGCGGTGGTGGAAGGCATGGGCGGTCGTGTTGGCTTGGTGATGATTGGCTTTGAGCCTTCCGCGTTGGAGCGCAACAATCTTGGTGCGGTGATTAATGATGACCCTGTAGTTTTCATCAATGGCGGCCATAAATCAGACGCCAAACCTCAAGCGGCGCTCGATATCGCGGCGCTCGATGCTTTTGCCGAAAAACATCAACATGATATCAGCGCCATTGCGATTGCCGGTCATTTTGCGGTTCGCAACCCCGAACATGAATTGCAAGCTCGCGATCGCCTTCGGGAGACAACAGGCTTACCGGTGACCTGCAGCCATGAATTGTCCAACGCGCTCGGCGGCCCCAAAAGAGCCCTCACCGCGCTGTTGAACGCAAGGTTGATCAATCTTTTGGATCAGCAAATCACCGCCACCAGCAACATCATCGCTGACGCCCAATTAGACGCGCAATTGATGGTGGTTAAAGGGGATGGTTCTTTGGTCAGCGCGGATTTTGCCCGCTTGCGCCCTGTCGAAACGATTCTTTCAGGCCCAGCGGCAAGTCTTTCTGGCGCCGCGCATCTGGTGGGAAAACAAAACGCCTTGGTCGCGGATATTGGCGGGACAACCACCGATATCGCCGTGTTGGAAGGCGGCTATCCGCTTTTATCCCCGAATGGCGCAACCATTGGAGGCTGGTCCACCATGGTGGAAGCTGCTGATATTCGCACCGGCGGTCTTGGCGGCGACAGCGAAGTGCGGTTGGTGGATCGTGGCATTACTGGCGGCGTCAGGCTTGGCCCTCGCCGCGTCATCCCGATTTCTGTTCTCGCCGCCACCCACGAACAAATTGTGCCTTGGCTTGACAGCCAATTGCTCAACCCCGTGGCAAGCGAGAATGATGCCCGTTTTGTCATGCCGCTTTTTGCTGGAGAGCCGCCGTCATGGCTAACGCGATCAGAAGCGCGCATGGCGATCACTTGCCGCGATAGTGGCCTAAAGCCTGTCGCCGAATTGGCGGAAACAAGACTTGCTCTAGGCGCTATTGATCGACTGGTTAGCCGTGGCCTGATCGCGATTTCTGCGTTCACCCCCACCGATGCCGCCCTGATCACGGGGGCGTTTCAAGGCTATAGCCGCGAAACCGCCATCAAATCTGCTGAATTAATGGCGCGGCAACGCAATGGCGCGGGGCTTCCTCAAGCCCGAGACGCTGAGCATTTTGCACGCATGGTGCTGGAGCGTCTCACTGTTCAATCGTCACTTGCCCTGCTGGACAGCGCGTTTGCCCATCAAGGCAAAGGCGAAGGCGCGGCCAGCAAAAACACCATCCTTGAAGATTTGGTGGTTGGTGCCAGCAAAAAAGCCCATGACTTTAGCCACTCGAATGGTACAGATCGTGATAGCGCTTTGGTCAGCACGTCGATAACCTTAAATTATCCGCTCATCGCCCTTGGTGCTTCGGCGGCTTGTCATTATCCCGCCATCGCCAAAGCCATGGGGGCTGAATTAATCGTCCCTGAGGATGCTGATGTGGCGGGCGCGGTTGGTGCCGCCGCCGGTTCCATTCGTCAGCGCAGCAGCATAACCGTCACCATGCCCACCGATGGCGTCTATCGTGTGCATTTGATCAAAGGGCCAATGGATTTCAACAATATGGACGCCGCCCTGCATCACGCCGAAGAATGCGCCAAAGATGACGCCCGTCAAAAAGCCGAAGCCGCTGGCGCGCGTGGCATTGTCATCGCTTCTGATCGTAAAGTGAAGATCGTCAACTTAAGCGCGGAAAAAACGTTGTTTATCGAAGCCACCATCCACGGCATCGCGACAGGAACGCAACGCTAATCAAGCAAACCATGAAATGAAAATCCAGCGATGGTGGGCCCGGAGGGACTTGAACCCCCAACAACACCGTTATGAGCGGTGCGTTCTAACCAATTGAACTACAGGCCCAATCGCAAGATATCCCTCGGCATAGCATCTAGCCGCCTTATAGCGCAAGCGCTTAGCCGTGATACGCTCAACTTAACTTTCCAGAAAACTCCGCAACTTGCGAGAACGGGATGGATGCTTGAGTTTACGCAAGGCTTTAGCCTCAATCTGACGAATACGCTCACGCGTCACGCTGAATTGCTGGCCCACTTCTTCAAGGGTATGGTCGGTGTTCATGCCAATGCCAAATCGCATCCGAAGCACACGCTCTTCACGAGCCGTAAGGCTGGCAAGAACGCGCGTCGTGGTTTCCCGCAAATTGGAATGGATCGCAGCATCAAGCGGCTGGACAGCATTTTTATCCTCAATGAAATCCCCAAGATGGCTATCGTCCTCATCACCAACAGGGGTTTCGAGGCTAATCGGTTCCTTGGCAATTTTCAGCACCTTGCGCACTTTATCGATGGGCATGGATAATTTTTCCGCCAATTCCTCAGGGGTTGGCTCGCGTCCAATCTCATGGAGCATATGCCGCGAAGTGCGCGTTAATTTATTGATGGTCTCAATCATATGAACTGGGATACGGATAGTCCGCGCCTGATCTGCGATGGAACGGGTGATCGCCTGACGAATCCACCAAGTGGCATAGGTTGAGAATTTATATCCGCGGCGGTATTCAAATTTA
>CAYNQW010000161.1:0-4285 GCA_964399415.1 uncultured Hyphomicrobiales bacterium | reverse complement strand
CCCGACCCATGCCCTTTTCAGCAGCAAGAGCCGGGCATCAAAGTCGTAGGGATAGCGTGTTCTGCATAAACATCATATTTTCCTTTTATGGCATAATCTTAGGATGGTCAATACCGCCTCTGTTCTATGCCCATCATGCAAGGGCAGGGCGTGGCAATCTGGTTGTTGCAGAACTGCTTCAGGCGGATTATATGATTACGGTGTTCTTAAGAACATAACGCTTCATCCTTTATCGAAAAGGCACTTTCATGTCGGTGATTGAGAATATCCGTAATTTTTCGATTATTGCCCATATTGACCATGGCAAATCCACCTTGGCAGATCGGTTGATCCAGTTCTGTGGTGGCTTGACCGACCGTGAAATGAAAGAGCAAGTCCTTGATAACATGGAATTGGAGCGTGAGCGGGGCATCACAATTAAAGCTCAAACCGTGCGGCTCAATTACAACGCCAAAGACGGCAAGACCTATATTATCAATTTAATGGACACGCCTGGGCATGTGGATTTTGCTTATGAAGTATCGCGATCGCTGGCGGCTTGTGAAGGGTCCATTTTGGTGGTGGACGCTTCGCAAGGGGTGGAAGCGCAAACCTTGGCCAATGTTTATCAAGCGATTGAAGTCAATCATGAAATTGTGCCGGTCTTGAACAAAATTGACCTGCCCGCCGCTGAACCTGATCGAGTGCGCACGCAAATTGAAGATGTGATTGGCCTTGATGCGTCCGACGCGATCGAAGCGTCTGCCAAATCAGGCATTGGCATTGAAGACGTGCTCGAGGCTTTGGTGCATCGCCTGCCGCCGCCGCAAGGTGATCCTAATGCGCCGTTAAAAGTCATGTTGGTGGACAGTTGGTATGACCCTTATTTGGGCGTGATGACGCTGGTTCGGGTGAAAGATGGCATCCTCAAGAAGGGCATGAAAATTCGCATGATGGCAACGGGGGCTGTCCATACCATCGAACGGGTCGGGGTTTTTGGCCCTAAGCCTAATTCGGTGGATAGCCTTGGCCCCGGGGAGATGGGCTTCATCAACGCTGGCATTAAAACAGTTTCTGATGCAAAAATCGGTGATACAATCACCGATGATCGCCGCCCTGCGACCGAAGCCTTGCCCGGGTTCAAACCTTCCATTTCTGTGGTGTTCTGCGGCCTATTTCCTGTGGACGCTGGTGAATTTAGTGATTTGCGCGACGCGCTGGAAAAATTAAGCCTCAACGACAGTTCGTTCTCATTTGAAGCTGAGACGTCGGCGGCTTTGGGTTTTGGGTTCCGTTGTGGTTTCCTTGGCCTGTTGCATATGGAAATTATCCGCGAACGGCTGACGCGTGAGTTCAATTTAGAATTGATCACCACCGCGCCTTCGGTGGTTTATCGAATCAACATGACCGATGGAAAAACCAAAGAACTGCATAATCCAGCCGATATGCCTGAAGTCACTAAAATCAAATCCATTGAAGAGCCTTGGATTGAAGCCACCATCATGACCCCTGATGAATTTTTGGGGCCGGTTTTGACGCTTTGCACCGAACGCCGGGGTGAGCAGATTGATCTGACCTATGCGGGCAGCCGCGCCATGGTGGTATATCGCTTGCCGCTCAATGAAGTGGTTTTTGATTTCTATGATCGCCTGAAATCCGTCACCAAGGGTTATGCCTCCCTTGATTATCAATTGTCCGAATACCGTGAAGGCGATTTGGTCAAGGTTTCTATTTTGGTGAATTCTGATCCAGTGGATGCTTTGGCGATGATTGTTCACCGCGAGCAATCAGAATTCCGCGGGCGCCAAATTTGCTCACGGCTGAAAGATTTGATTCCGCGTCAATTGTTTAAGATTGCGTTGCAAGCGGCCATTGGCGGCAAGGTGATTGCCCGTGAAACCGTTGGCGCGCTTCGGAAAGACGTGACGGCAAAATGTTACGGCGGTGATATCACCCGCAAGAAGAAACTTCTGGAAAAGCAGAAAGAGGGCAAAAAGCGGATGCGCCAGTTTGGCAATGTTGATATCCCGCAAACAGCCTTCTTAGAAGCCTTGAAGATGGGCGATAACTAAGGCAATTCGCTAGTGTTGATTGATTAGCGGCGTCCCCGGCGGCCATAAATCAACAGGCCAAAACTCAACAAGAGGAAAACGGGCGCGGCATACCATTGCAAGGCTGTGGATATCACCGGGTGCCATAAAAATGGTGAGCAATTCAAAGAAACGAAGATCCCGCATGGGTCAACATAGCGGCTGATAATGCTTTCGCTGACCTGAAGTGATGTCGGCGCCCATTTGAACCATACCTCACCAATCACATGCCAAGGGCGATCCCCTGCCATTATATCCATAATGGTGGCGAGCAAGCTGAGGGCAAAAAACATAAAGCCCATGATGGTGGCGATCATTCTCATGGCGGTGATTATGACGCTATCCAATGTGCCTGTCTATCTTATGATTGCTCTCTAATATGAGTTTGTTGGATGCTAAAATCTGGACGAGGCTAGTCTTTTTTGAAAACAGGTGGGGTAGGGGCTTTCTTGATTGCATCTTGCTGTGATCTTGTTTATGAAAAGGCTATCGCTGGAGAGATGGCCGAGCGGCTTAAGGCGCACGCCTGGAAAGCGTGTTGGGGTTAACGCCCCTCGGGGGTTCGAATCCCCCTCTCTCCGCCATTTCTCCCAAATATGTTGATATTTTCAGGGGTGTTGCTTTATGGTACGCTCTTTCGATGGGCGTGCGATGGCATGAATGAAGGCCATGATTGGCCCTTGGCTTCTTCTGCGGTTTCGGGGTCTGTATCGTCATGAAAACTCCATCGCTTGCGGAAGCCACCGCTTTATGGGCAAAAATTGGACTCTTATCCTTTGGAGGGCCGGCGGCGCAAATCTCGTTGATGCATCGCTTTGTGGTTGATGAAAAAGGCTGGCTGACCGAACGGCAATATTTGAACGCTCTGTCTTTTTGTATGCTTTTGCCCGGGCCTGAAGCCATGCAATTGGCGACCTATGTGGGCTGGCGTTTGCATGGTGTTTTGGGCGGTTTGATCGCGGGCTTGCTGTTTGTCTTACCCGGCGCCGTGGTCGTTCTCACGCTCGCCATTCTTTATGCCATTTTTGGGGATTTGCCTATTCTTCAGATGGTGTTTCTGGGCGTTAAAGCCGCTGTGCTTGTGATTGTGTTGGAAGCCTTGCTCAAAGTCGCCAAGAGGAGTCTGCTCTCATCCCTCCATTGGGGGCTAGCCGCATCAGCATTCGTGTCGCTGTTTTTCTTCAGCATTCCCTTTCCGCTGGTCGTCTTGACGGCTGGGTTGTTTGGCCTGTTTTTCCTCCCTAGCGATCCCGCCGATCCACAAGACAGTCACGTCCAAGTTTCGCCTTGGCATAGTGTTAGGACGGTTTTGATCTGGGGCAGTTTATGGGTCTTGCCGCTTCTGGCTATTCATTTGCTGTATGACCAGCAAATCCTCGTTGAGGTCGGTGTGTTTTTCTCAAAACTGGCGGTGGTGACTTTCGGCGGGGCTTACGCGGTGCTGTCCTATATGGCGCAAGATGTGGTTCAGCAGAAAGAATGGCTCACCGCGCCGGAGATGCTGGATGGGTTAGGCCTCGCGGAAACAACGCCGGGGCCGCTGATCTTGGTGACTGAATTCGTCGGATTTCTTGCGGGCGCTCGCGCAGAAGGCGAGGTGCTCAACATTGGGCTTGGGGCATTGGCGGCAATGGTCACGCTTTGGGTGACGTTTGTGCCGTGTTTTTTATGGGTGTTTACGGGCGCCCCCTATATTGAATGGATCGCCTCGAAAGCACGATTGCGCAATGCTCTTTTGGCCATTTCCGCGGCGGTTGTTGGCGTGATATTGAACCTATCGGTTTGGTTTGGGTTGCATGTGCTGTTTCAAGACGTGGTGAAATGGGAATTCGGCATCATGGATTTCTGGCTTCCCAATGTGATGACGCTTGACCTCCAGATCGCGTTTATGACCGTTGTGGCCGCGTATTTGTTGCTGCGTCGCCATCACAGTGTTGTGTTGACTTTGCTGATCTGTGGGTTTTTGGGCTGGGCTATCCCTTACATGAGCAGTGTTTTTTAACCTAAAGCCATGGGGTGGCGCGTGGCGCTGTCATCCCGCCACTGCGTCAAACAAAGCCGACATATCACTGTGCTGATCAAGCGTCATCACTAGGTCATGCACCTGTTCAGCCTTTTGATCTGACCATAGACGCGCGGTTAGGCTGAGGTATTTTTTGTTCAATTCATCGGCTTGATAAGGGTCTTGCCAATCGCCGCGATTGGTTTGAACCGCC
>CAYNQW010000160.1:0-4340 GCA_964399415.1 uncultured Hyphomicrobiales bacterium | reverse complement strand
CTGGTTTACACCCAGTAGGTCGGGGGTTCGAACCCCTCACCGCCCACCATTTTCCTCAGCCTGACTTTATGTATGGTGAGGGAACAGGATACTTGACACGCTAGATTGTGTTGCGTATCAACCAAAAGCCGCTCGTTCGGCAATCCCTTTGCGGGGGTGTAGCTCAGTTGGTTAGAGCGCCGGCCTGTCACGCCGGAGGTCGCGAGTTCAAGTCTCGTCACTCTCGCCATTTCTTTTCAGAAATGGCTTTCTTTTTTCTCCCATTATATCAACAATGACTGATGACCAGTTCATCAGCCCCCATCGCTTATCGCCAAAGAACGCGGGAGTATTATCTTGCGCTTGGTTACGACAACCCTTACCGCTGGGCGCATTTTGATGATGTGCCTTTCACGCCTCTTCAAAAACCCTTAACCGAAGCCAAGATAGCGATTGTCACGACGGCATCGCCTTATCAGCCGGATAAAGGGGATCAAGGCCCGGGCGCTCCTTACAACGCTTCCGCTAAATTTTATCAAGTTTATGCAAAATCCACGGCGGAAGACCCTGACCTGAGAATTTCCCATATTGCCATTGATCGGGATCATACCAAGGCGGATGATATTGGGGCGTTTTTTCCCCTAAATGCCCTGAAATCCTTGGCGGCTGATGGGATGCTTGGCGAAATTGCCCCAAGGTTTTTTGGATTGCCCACCAACAGATCGCAACGCACCACCTTAGAGACGGATATCCCGTTATTGGTTGATAAGGTTTTATCAGATCAAGTGGATGCGGTGGTGTTGATGCCAAATTGTCCGGTTTGTCACCAATCGGTCAGCCTTGCTGCCCGGGCTTTAGAAGCCGCCAATGTGCCAACGGTCATCATGGGCTGCGCTTTGGATATTGTTGAGCATTGTGGCGTGCCGCGTTTCTTTTTTTCTGATTTTCCTCTGGGAAATTCAGCGGGACGTCCCCATCAGCCTCATGAACAGCGGCAAAGTCTATTGATGGCGCTTCAGCTGCTTGAGACAGCCAAAACCCCAAGGCATACTGTTCAATCTCCCTATATCTGGGCTGAAGATCATGGTTGGAAGGCTGATTATTCCAACCCCGCCAAGTTAACGCCAGAAGAGATTGCCAAAAGACGCGCGGCTTTTGATCAAGGTAAGTCCGAAGCAAAGGCTCTTCGCAAAGGTTAAAAGAGTTTGCATTCCATCCCCAACAGGCTTTTATTAAGGGAATTGTTTTACGCGGAGGATAAAGATGACCCAAAAAATTGATAATTTTTTCAGCCTTGATGATTTGAGCGACGGAATTTTTCGACAATTAACTGATGATATTACCGCCCATGTCTTTCCCGCAGAGCAATCCATGGCCTCGGTGGTTCATATTGCGCCTAATGCCTATGGCACTATCCATAAGCATCCACAAGAACAATGGAGCATTTTGATTGAAGGCAGCGCAACGCGCTTGCAGGGTGGGCAAGAAATTCCCGTCAAAAAGGGTGACTTTTGGGTTGCCCCCGGTGGCGTCGAGCATGGCATCATCGGCGGGTCTGATGGCGCGGTGATCATTGATATTTTTGCGCCCGCCCGCCCGGAATACACAAAACCAGGCTCAGGGTTTGCCGCGGAGAAATAAACAATGACCATTCAACGCTTTCATCCATCATACCCAAGATTAACCGAAGAGTCTTTGCGTCAATGGGCAGATATCCCCGTGGCCGTGGTGGGCGATGCCTTGAACCGAATGCAGGTCATGCAAAGCCGCATCCGCCCCATCACGCAAAAAGCATCAATGACGGGGCAGGCCTTCACCATTGATGCGTTTCATGGCGATAACGCCGCTATTCATGTCGGGTTAACCAGCGTTCAGCCGGGTGATGTGGTGGTGATCAATGCCGGTGGTCTTGCTGACCGTGCTTTATATGGCGGTATTTTGAATCAATTGGCGAAGCGCAATCAAGTGACGGGAATCATCATTGATGGCGGGGTTCGAGACGTTGAAGAATTGCAAGATCAGGGTCTTCCGGTCTTTGCCGCTGGGATTAGTCCCGCCGGTCCATCTAAGGGATGGGGAGGGGCGATTAACGCGCCGATTTCTTGTGGCGGTGTGGTGGTTCAGCCCGGCGATTTAATTCATACCGATGCGGATGGTATTGTCGTGGTGCCGCTTGCCCGAGTGGATGGAATTTTAGCCACAGCACAATCACGGCTTGCGGCTGAACACAGCATTGTTGATCGTATTCTTCAGGGCGAGGATACAGCCGATATCTTTCAAATTAACGATATCGAAGAGATGTAATTCTTGACCGAATCAAGACCACATGATGACCGGCGATCTGTTCCCATACATTCATTGGGGATCAGCCAGATCATTGCTTATGGGTTGATGTTTTACATCTTTGCCCAATTGAAAACGCCGCTTGCAGAAAAAATTGGCGTCGCGGAAAGCGATATTCTTTTGGCCATTTCTGGTGCCTTGTTGTGGCAGGCTATTCTCGCGCCAATCGTTGGAGGATGGTTTGATCGCTTCGGTGCTCTTTTTGTCATGAGCCGTGGGTTGATGATTGGTGCTATTGGCTTGGGGTTGCTCGCCTTTGCTGAGGATTTGACTTGGGTTTGGTTTAGTATGTTCTTTGTCGGCACAGGCTATGCCATGGCGACTTATGAAGCGGCTTTTACCGTGGCGGTGCAAATCAACGAGCGGCAATCGCGCCGCAATATTTCGTTTATTACCTTTTATGGAGGGGTGGCCAGTAGCGTAACTTGGCTGACGGTGGCTCCGCTTTATCTCAACACTGATTTGAAAACAACGATCTTAGTGGCCGCGATCATTTTGTTTTTGATGGGGATGAGGCTGTTTTTTCTGGATCGTCACTATGCCTCACCTCTTGCTCAAAACAAGGGGGAGAAACCGGCGGCGTTTCATTGGTCGATATTAAATCGCACAGAACGGATAGCGATTTTAGTGTTGGCGTCATCGTCCTCATTGGAATATCTGGTTTTTACGGCCACCACCTTGCTGTGGATAAACTGGTTTCATTTGCAATTTCATGATCTCGGCTTGGCGGTGATGCTGGCGTCAATTTATGGCCCATTTCAAGTGGTGGGGCGAGTGCTTGAGATGCGATATGGTCATCGGTTTGACGCAAGGATCACGGGTGCTTTTGCTTATTGTTGTTTGCCGCTTGCCTTGGTGTTAGCGCAAGTTCAATCAGTTCCAATCGCCATGGTGAGCATGGCTATTTTTGGCATTGGGCATGGTATTTTGACCGTGACCTTTGGGTTTGTAACCAATCTGTTCTTCCGCGCCGAAGTTTATGGTCGCGCCAAGGGGTGGATCGTTTTTCCGCGTGGCCTTGGCACGGCTTTGGGCCCTAGCATCGGAGGATTGCTCTATCTTTGGGGGGCGGCGTCATTCTTTACCTTGATGATCAGTCTTTTGATCCTCTCTGGCTTGTCCTTTTTAACGTTATTGGCGCTAACGCCGGGCAATCGTCACGCGCTGGATTGATTGGCATCATCTGGAAATTCAGTTTCCAGCACCAGCATGATTTGATCCAAAAACTTTGCCGCCGCGACGGAAAGAACACGATCGCGCAACTGACCAATATGAAGCGTGCCGGTCTTCAAGTCGCGGGTATCAAGCGGTATCGCGACCAAATCCGAATCGCCTGAAAACCCAATAGGGATTTGGAAGGATAAAGCCATTTCTTCTTTCAAATAATAATGCAGAAAGTCGATGCTATCGGTTTCACCAATGACAGCGATGGGCAGGGGGGAAGCCAAGAGACTGGCATCAATCAATTGCCGCACGCCATTTTCAGGGGTGGGTAAGATCACGGGATGACCGATGCAGTCACGCAACCGCAATGTTTTTTGTTTGACCAGTGGATGGTTTCTGCTCATCACCAATTGCGGTTGCTGACGAATGCTAGCCATCACTTTGAATTGTGAGGATTGAACAGGCTCAAATGTGATCGCGATATCAGATTGAAGGTCTTGCAAAGACTGTTCTGCCGCCTTGCCGTATTGACGTTGTATTGTAAACGTCACCCCGGGATGCTGATTTCGGTATTCAGCAATTTGACGTGGCAAAAAAGACCGCAAAGCTTCAGGGGTGGATGAAATCGTGATATGTCCCCGTCTCATGCCCGCCAAATCAGCGATTTGTGATTTCATGCGATCCAAATCACTCTTTTGGCGGCGGCTGAAATTGACAAACAACTCACCCGCCGTATTAAGCCTCACGCCACCGGATATGCGCTCAAAAAGTGGAAAGCCCAATTCATCTTCAAGGCCAAGGATACGCCGATTTAAGGCGGTGGAGGTGATGTTCAATCGCTCTGCCGCCTTCCG
>CAYNQW010000159.1:0-4400 GCA_964399415.1 uncultured Hyphomicrobiales bacterium | reverse complement strand
TTCGCAAAATGTCGATCCCAACCGTGCCGGTGATTTTAGGGATATTGTTGGGGGGGAATATGGAGGTCAGCCTGCGCCGCGCCATGGTTTTATCGGATGGCGACTGGACGTATTTGTTCTCATCTTCCATTTCCATTGGGCTTTGGGTCGCGGCTTTTGCAGGGTTCATTGCCCCGCTTTTCTTGAGACGGTTTTTGTCGATCTCTGCCACGCAAAAGTAAAACCCAAAGGTTTGGACCAAGCGGTGCTGGGTTATTTGGATTGCTCGTCGTGATTGGTTTTTGTTGGGCTGGTGAGCCATATGGCGATGAACATGGCGAGCATGGAGAACAGAACCCAAGGCGTATGGCGTTCTCCAAACAGCACCATCCCAAACACCACGCCCGCGACCAACGAGATGAACCCGGCCATGCTGGTAAAGATCGGCCCCGCCGCCTTGATCACATAAAAATAGAGCCAGATTGAAGTGATGCTAAGCACAAGATAGCCAGCAATCACCACCGGCATCATATAACCGCTGAGCGGCAAAGGCTCAAAGCCATAAACAAACAGGGCAAATGGCGTCAATACAAGAAATCCAGCGACGGATTCCCCGGTTGCCAATTGCCATGTATCCTCGCCATCGGGCCAGTATTTTGAGACCAAATTGTGATAAAGCCCATAACAACAAGCAACCAGCAGGGCTAGGATAAAGCCGGTCTGAGCCGCTTCAGGCCTTGGCATGATCATATCCTCGCTCAACATCAAGGGCATGAGGGCTAAAGTGCCCAGCATTACGCCAGCCAGTTTGCGATAATTTTTTTCTTCTGTCCGCATGGCAAAGGCCAGCAACACCGTAACCAGCGGCGTCATGGACACGAAAATAGTCAGCAATCCCGCGCCAATGATCGGAGCTGCTTGCAATTCCAACACCGCCGGAATGAAATACCCAATGGTGATGGCCATCAGATAAAAAATCATGCTGACCGGACGCCAGATGCGCGGAAATCGCCCTCTCCGCCAGCAGATCAGATAAAAGAATGGCAACTCGGCGATGATGATATAAGCCACCAGCACCATCGGCGTGATTGAGGTTTCTCCGGCAAAGCGGGATAGCGAAAAAAATGCGCCCCAAGTGATGCCAAGCGTGACCAGCGCGATAAAGGCTCGGGCGTCAGGCCGCCATGCAATTGGGTTCGGCGATAAAGGTGCGTCGGGTGTTTCGATGACGATGGCTCCTCATTGGGGATCATTAATCTTAGTTAAACACTGAAGCGAGCGCATTAAAATACGCTGGGTCATACGCCATGGATGGGTGGTTTGCGGCGTTGTCCTGACAAGGCGTTGCCCGCAATCGCAAGCAAAAGAACAACCCCGCCGATAATTGTATTCACGGTCAAGACCTCATCAAGAATTAACCAAACCCAAAAAGGGCCCAGCACAACCTCGGCGAGGGAAAGAAGGGTTAATTCTGCGGCTGGGACGGAACGTGACCCTAGGGTGTAAAGCACAAGACCGGCGCCAACTTGAAAAACACCCATGCTAAACGATATGCCAATATCGTTTGGCGGAACAACAAAAGATAGGGAGGTTTTCAGGCAAACCCCCGCCATGATGACAATGCCAAAAAGACCAGACAGAAAAACCACCGGCATCATATCGGTTGTTTTGCCGCGTCTTAGGGTGATGGTAAATACCGCGAAACCAAAAGCCGAGCCAATCGCCGCCAGATTGCCATAAATTGCCGCGCCACCAAACTTATCCGCCACCATGATCAAGATGCCAATAATGGCAACCACAATGGCAAGCCATGTTGCTCGCCTTACTCTTTCGCCAAGCACCAACTGCCCAAGAATGGCGGTCATGAAGGGCGCCGATGCAAAAAGCAACATGGCATTGCCCACCGATGTCGCCTGGATCGAATAGATGCCGCCCGCATAGGCCGCCACCAAGGCCAGCGCGCCAAAAATGCCGTTCATCCCCATCCGACTGGCGAGGGTTAGCGGGTTTTGCTTTTGCTTCAGGTAAAGGATGGCGGCGAGGAAAATCGAAAGGCTAATCGAACGATAAAACAAGATTTGCCAAGCCTGCGCGTCTTCAATGAAGCGCACGCCCAGACCAACGGTAGACCAAAGCACGCCGGCCACAAACACAAGGATCATCCCATTCCGTTGTGCGGATAAATTGTCGTTCATCAGGATGAAGCCTTATTCAAATCATGCCTAACCCTATAGAGGCATTAATTTGCGAATTTGGGAACTTATATTTTCAACAATGCGAAATGTTTGCCTTTGAATCTGTACCGTGATGTTGGGAAAATGAGGGCGGCAATCAGCGGTCGCCAGCCGAAGATGCCTTGGCTTCAACGCATCATAACAATGTTATATTGACATAATGGCCTCGCATATTACGCTCAAATGATGAACATATAATGATGGCGTAAAAACTATGTCTGATCCGTTATTGACTCCATTTCAAATAGGCTCGCTATCGCTTAAAAACCGCATCGTTAGTACACCCCATGCGCCGGCTCTTGCCGAAGATGGTATGCCGAAAGAACGCTATCAGCGCTATCACTTGGAAAAAGCCAAAGGCGGCATTGCGATGACCATGATAGGCGGGTCATCTTGCGTCAGCCCGGACTCGCCGTCTGTTTTTGGTCAGCTGGATGTTTCATCGGATCGCATGATTCCCTATTTCACGGAATTTGCGGATCGCATCCATCAAGAAGATTGCCGGATTGTCTGTCAGATTTCCCATCTTGGGCGCCGAACAACATGGAATGATGGCGACTGGTTGCCCGTGATTGCCCCATCGCGTGTCCGTGAACCGGCGCATCGTGGTTTTCCCAAGATCATGGATCATGCCGATATTAAACGGGTGATCCAAGATTATATTGCCGCCGCGCGGCGCCTTCGTGATAGCGGTTTTGACGGCGTTGAAATTTTGCAAAACGGCCATTTGCCCGGTCAGTTTCTGTCGCCTGATACCAACCTTCGGGATGATGAATATGGCGGAAGTTTTGAAAACCGTCTGCGCTTCATCAGGGAACTTTATGACGCGGTAAAAAACGCGATGGGCAATGATATTGTCATTGGCGCGCGCGTCGAAATGGACAGCAAGATTGCTGAGGGGCTGCAACAAGAGGAAGCGTTAAAAGCATTACAAGTGATCGAAAAAGACGGAACGATTGATTACTTCAACTTGAATGTCGGGCGGTCTGATACGGAATATATGCTGGCCAGTTATCCCGTTCCGGCGATGTTTGTTGGGCTAGCGCCTTTTGTTCAATTGGCGGGTTTTTTCAAGTCTGAGCTCAACACACCCACGATACACGCCGCCCGTATTTCCGATCTTGCAACGGCGCGCTACGCGGTTCAAGAAGGGATGATGGATCTTGTCGGCATGACCCGAGCGCATATTGCTGATCCGCATATCGTCAATAAATTACGCGACGGGCGTGAAAATGAAATCAGGCCTTGTGTTGGCGCTGGTTATTGTATTGATCGGATTTACAATGAAGGCGAGATGTTGTGCATCCACAATGTTGCCACCACACGCGAGCGTCATATACCGCATATCACCCCGCCAACCGAAGGTGATCAGAAAAAGGTTGTGGTGATCGGCGGCGGTCCATCTGGCATGGAAGCAGCGCGGGTTTCAGCGATGCGTGGTCATGATGTGACCCTCATCGAAGCATCGTCGCAATTAGGCGGACAAGTTCGACTGGCGGCAAAAAGTCAGATCCGAAAAGATTTAATTGGCATTGTGAATTGGCTCGAAGACGAGATCAAAAGGCTAAACGTTCACATCATCTGGGAACATTTTGCCGATGCCAGCAGCATCACCGCGCTTCAGCCTGATGTGGTGATCGTGGCGACCGGTGGCCTGCCTGATCATGATTATGTTTCAGGGGGTGATCTGTCCTGTTCCACTTGGGATGTTTTGTCGGGCGCGGCGCTCAAATCGCCCTCTGGCGAAGAGACGGTGCTGGTTTATGATGATCATGGCCAGCATCAAGCGGCGTCTACGGTCGTTGAATTATGCAAACGCGGCTATAAAGTGCATCTCGTCACCCCTGACCGCCATGCTGTTCATGAAATGGGGTCTTCAAATTACCCGATGTATATTAAGGCCTTTCACGATCATCAAGTCGTGATCACGCCCGATTTAAGGCTGAAATCAATAAAGCCAAACGGCAATGGCATTCAGGCGGATTTTCAGTCCGATTATGGTGACCACCCTTACCACATGAAAGCCGATCATATGGTGATTGAACACGGCACCTTGCCCAATGACGCGCTTTATCATGATCTTATGTCGTCTTCGCATAACAACGGCATCACCGATATTCGCGCCCTGCTCGCAGGAGAAGAGCAACCCTTGCCCAGTCAACATGAAGATGGGTTCAGTTTGTTCCG
>CAYNQW010000158.1:0-4447 GCA_964399415.1 uncultured Hyphomicrobiales bacterium | reverse complement strand
AAGGCCAAGCGGCTGACCGAAGTGACCTATGAAAGCCTGATGCGCGCCATTCGCTTGGTGAAGCCGGGGGTGACATTGGGGGATATTGGCCACGCGATTCAAACCTATGCTGAAGCCGCTCGGTTTTCGGTGGTGCGTGATTTCACAGGTCATGGGCTGGGTCAAACCTTTCACGCCGCGCCCACGGTTTTGCATTTTGGCAATCCCGGCGAAGGTTTAGTGTTAGAGGCTGGCATGATTTTTACCATTGAGCCAATGATCAATACCGGCACATGGCAAGTGAAAATCTTATCCGATGGATGGACTGCCGTGACAAGAGACCGTGGCCTGTCCGCGCAATTTGAACATTCGATTGGGGTTACCAATGATGGCGCGGAAATATTCACGCTATCCCCCAAAGGGCTGACCATGCCGCCCTATGTTCTTGATTAATTTTGCATAAATTTGCCCATAAAATAACAACACGAGATCGTTGTTAGGGCATTGATTCCGCATTATTTTACCGATACGCTATCCTTTTGGATAAGGCGTTTAGGGTTTGGCCTGCGATTCTCGAGGTGGCGGATGACCCAAGACAAGAAATCCAACAGAAATATTGGACATCGGCATCGTTTGCGGCAACGCATCCTTGATCATGGCGTTGAAACCTTGGCGGATTATGAGGTTTTGGAAGCGCTGCTCTTCTATGTCTTCAAGCAAGGCGACACCAAACCATTGGCGAAAGACCTGCTCAAAGAATTCGGCAGTTTAAGGCAAGTGTGTTTTGCCGATGAATCCGAATTGATGAAAATCAAAGGATCGGGGCAAGGCGTGGCCACGTTCTTAAAAGTAATCCAAAACCTCAACGAACGCATCACCCATGAAAGCGCCTTTAAGCATAAACCTTTATTGCAATCTTGGGATGCGGTCATTCTTTACTGCCGCCAAGCCATCGGCCATAAACAGACTGAAAATTTCATGGTGCTTTATCTGAATTCAGCCAATCGCTTGATCAAAAGCGAAACCTTGCATGAAGGCACTGTTAATCGCGTGTCGGTTTATCCTCGCCAGATTGTGACCAATGCTCTTCAGCATCAAGCTGTTTCTTGATTTTGGTGCATAACCACCCTTCGGACAACACCACGCCATCAAGGCAGGATATTGAGATGACCAAAGCGATTGTATCCGCGCTTCGGACGGTTGAAATTTCCGTGCATGATCACATTATCATCGGCCCAAACTCCCATAACAGTTTCAAGCAAATTGGCTTATTGTGATGGTTGCGACATATCCTCACTGGTCAAATGGCCATGCACTTGTTATATAACGGCCAACGATAACCCTCGGCTTTAGGTTAGATCATGATCCCTCGTTATTCCCGTCCTGAAATGCAACTGATTTGGTCTGATGAAACGAAGTTCCAAATCTGGCTTGATATCGAAGTCCATGCTTGTGATGCCCAAGCCAAATTAGGCGTGATCCCAAAAGAAGCCGCGAAAGTCATTCGTGAAAAAGCAGGTTTTAATATCCCTGAAATTCATGAAATCGAAAAAGAAACCAAGCATGACGTGATCGCATTTTTGACCAGCGTCGCGAAATTTGTAGGCCCCGATTCTCGCTTCATCCACCAAGGCATGACGTCTTCTGATGTGCTCGACACCACCTTTGCGGTGCAGTTGATGCGCGCGACTGATATGATGCTGGATGACCTTGACGAATTGCTCGATGCGCTGAAGACCCGCGCCGAAGAGCATAAATACACGCCAAGCATTGGCCGCAGCCATGGCATTCACGCTGAGCCGGTGACCTTTGGCCTGAAATTGGCTGGGTTTTACGCTGAATTCAAACGCAATCGTGATCGCCTTGCCGCCGCGCGTGATGAAATCGCTACTTGCAAAATTTCTGGCGCGGTCGGAACTTATGCACATATTGATCCCGCGGTGGAAGTTCATGTCGCCAATGCCATGGGATTGGTGCCGGAAACTCATTCCACGCAAGTCATCCCCCGCGATCGCCATGCCATGTATTTTGCCGTGCTTGGGGTTATCGCGTCATCCGTAGAACGACTGGCCACCGAAATTCGCCATATGCAACGCACCGAAGTGCGTGAAGCCGAAGAATATTTCTCACCCGGGCAAAAAGGCTCATCGGCTATGCCCCATAAACGCAACCCGGTATTGACCGAAAACCTCACCGGCCTTGCGCGTATTGTTCGCGCTGCGGTCACCCCTGCTCTTGAAAACGTGGCGCTTTGGCATGAGCGCGATATCTCACATTCTTCCGTTGAGCGGGTCTTTGGCCCTGACGCGACGATTGCCCTTGATTTTGCGCTTAAGCGGATGGCATCCGTGGTCAAGAATCTGGTGGTTTATCCTGAACAAATGAAGGCTAATCTTGATCAATTGGGGGGGCTTGTTCATTCCCAGCAAGTGCTGTTGGCGTTGACGCAACATGGCGTCAGCCGCGAAGACGCTTATAAATTGGTGCAGAAAAACGCCATGGAAACTTGGCATGAAGGCGGTATGCTGATCGACCGCTTGAAAGCCGACCCTGACGTCATGGCAGCGATTTCCGAAGAGACGCTTGAGGCGCTCTTCAACCTCGATCAGCATTTTGCCCGTATCGATGTGATTTTTGATCGTGTTTTCGGCGGCTAAGCATTTACACAATCGCCACAACCGCTATATAATGTGTTTCGGGTTCAACGAATACCTATATCAAGTAAAGTTTTCCAATGTCCACACGACAACACCTCTATGATGGTAAAGCAAAGACGATTTTTGCCGGCCCTGACGATCACCACTATATCCAATATTTCAAAGACGATGCGACGGCGTATAACGCGCTTAAACATGACGTGATCGCTGGCAAGGGCATTCTGAATAACTTGATCTCAGAGCATATCATGGGCATCGTCGGCAAGCATGGTGTCGAAACGCATTTTGTTAAACGCCTGAACGCGCGTGAACAATTGATCCGCAAGGTTGAAATCGTGCCGGTCGAAGTGGTGGTGCGAAATCTTGCCTCTGGCTCGTTGGTCAAACGTCTTGGCGGCAAATTGATTGATGTCAAAGATGGCGATCAATTGCCCGCGCCATTGATCGAATATTACCTCAAAGAAGACGCGTTGAATGATCCGATTATCAGCGCAGATCACATCACGTTGTTTGGCTTGGCCAGCCCAGAAGAATTGCAACACATCAATCAAATGACCATGACGGTAAATGATTGTTTGCAAAAGTTATTTCTGGAAATTGGCATTACCTTGATTGATTTCAAACTTGAATTTGGCCGCCTCAATCAAGATGATGGCCGCATTATTCTTGCCGATGAAATTAGCCCTGACAATTGCCGCTTATGGGATATCGAAACCGGTGAGAAAAAAGACAAAGACCGCTTTCGCCAAGATTTGGGCGGCCTGATCGAAGCCTATAGCGATATCGCTTCAAGGTTTGGTCTTGATTTAAGCCTTCTAGAAGAGAATTCTTCCGACACAGGAGACAAGTGATGAAAGTGATGGTTTCCATCAGTCTTAAGCCCGGTGTGCTTGATCCTCAAGCACGCGCGATTGAAAACTCTCTTGCCAGCCTTGGCTATCAAGATGTCAAAGGCGTCAGCACCGGCAAACAGATCGTCCTTGATCTCGACGAAGACGATGAGGCGCGCGCCCGTCAAAAAAGCGCAAAAATGTGTGAAACGTTGCTCGTCAATACGGTGATCGAAAATTATGAGATCACCATCATGGATGAGGATGACTGATTGATGGATATATCGGTCATAACCTTTCCGGGATCAAATTGTGATCGCGATGTGATCACCGCGGCGGCTGATCTGACAGGCAAAATGCCAAAAGTGGTTTGGCATAAAGACCATGATATTGGCTCTCCTGATCTGGTGATTATACCGGGCGGATTTTCTTTTGGAGATTATCTGCGGTGCGGGGCAATCGCGGCGAAATCCCCTGCCATGGATGAAGTCTTGGAACACGCTTATCGCGGCGGGATGGTTCTTGGAATTTGCAACGGCTTTCAGGTGCTTGTGGAAACCGGATTGCTGCCCGGTGCGTTAATTCGGAATAAAGGGCTGAAATTTGTCTGCCGCGATACACGCCTTAACGTGCATCAAAACAAAAAAGCGATTATGGGAGCGTTTGAATCTGATGAAAGCCTCATTATCCCTGTCGCCCATAATGAAGGCCAATTCTATGCCGATGAAAGCACGTTGAAGAAAATTCAAGACAACGGTCAAATTGCTTTTACCTATGCTCCTATTGCCGATGAAGATGACTACAACCCCAATGGCGCGGCGTTGGATATCGCGGGGATTACTTCGGAAAATGGCCGTGTTCTTGGCATGATGCCTCATCCCGAAAGACGAATGAGCAAAACCGTGGGAGGCGCAGATGGACGACGCCTTCTTTCTGCTATTTTTGAGGCCAGCCAGTCATGACCAATCATAACCCGATCGT
>CAYNQW010000157.1:0-4480 GCA_964399415.1 uncultured Hyphomicrobiales bacterium | reverse complement strand
AACGCTTTCAGATTACGGCCTCAGGTCTTTAGGCTATGGGGAACGCCTCCTGCCCAAATCTGACATCACACTTTGTGAGCAATTCGTGTTGATTGGCTCGGGCATGATTTGGAACATTTACTTTGGTGTTTTGGCTCTGCTCTTTGGGTTTTTCTTCGCAACAGCCTTAGCCCTAGGCAAAAATTCAAGCCTTTGGTTATTCAACGCCCCTTCCCGTGCTTTTATTTTTATCTTCAGAGGCTCACCATTATTTATTCAATTCTTCTTTGCCTATGATCTGTTTGTGTTGTTGCCTCGATTGGGTGTTGATCTTGATCTGGGGTTTATTACCGTCACGGTTGAAACACGCTGGCTGACCAAAGCATGGCTCGGTGCGTTGATCGTCTTATTCTTCAACACCTCGGCCTATGCTGGGGAAATTTTCTATGGCGCGCTCCGTGCCGTGCCATCCCAGGACATCGAAGCGGCTGACGCGTTTGGATTTACTGGGATCAAGAAATTCCGCCGCATCATATGGCCGACCATGCTTCGATTGGCTTGGCCGTCATACACCAATGAAGCGATTTTCATGTTTCACGCCACCACTTTGGTCTTTTTCACAGGCTTTCCTGCTTGGCGTCAAAAAGGTGATGCGATTTACTATGCCAGTTATTTTGCTGACAAAACCTTCAACCCATTTGTGCCCTATCCGATTGTGGGTTTCTATTTTATTCTGCTGACCTTGACGGTGATTGGTCTCTTTGGCCTGATCAATCAACGGCTGAACCGCCATTTGCCATCCAATGAGCATGGCAAAATACGCCTTAAACTTAACTTGATCCGATAGGTGAACGCATGGAACTGATCACAACCCCCATCCCTAGCGATACGCCCGGGTCATCTTTTGCCCTGCAATATTATCGTTTTGGAACGGCTGGCCAAGGGCCAAAAGTCTATATGCAAGCCGGTCTTCATGCCGATGAACAGCCGGGCATGCTGATTTTGCATCATCTTTTGCCGATGCTGGAAAAAGCCGAAACCGAAGGGCGCCTCAAGGGGGAAGTGGTGGTCATGCCTATGGTGAACCCTCTTGGCATGGCGCATCTGCAATTCCATACCCATCGCGGGCGATATCACCCCGTCAATGGGCTGAATTATAACCGCCGGTGGCTAGATTTGGATGACGCGCTCTTCGCACAGGGCGGCGATATAAGCGCAAAACTTGGTCAAGATGCTGAGGCTAATCGCGCCTTAGTGCTTTCTATTTTAAGAGATTGGCATCAATCCTCAACGCCTGTGACCGCGCTGGATCATTTGCGCCATGCCGTCACCGCGCAAGCCATGGATGCAGAAATGGTGCTCGATTTGCATTGTGATGATGATGCCTTAAATCACCTTTTTGTCGTCCCGCAATTGATGCCCCACTATCAAGATTTGGCGGATTGGATTGGCAGTGTTGCCACCCTCACCGCTGAAGATTCTGGTGGCAGTTCCTTTGATGAAGTTTGGCCGGGCTTGTGGATTAAACTTGCCCGCCGTTACCCGAACGCCGCTTGGCCATCCATCCCGCTTGCCGCCACCCTTGAATATCGAGGGCAACCTGATGTGCACGATGCCATCAACCGCAAAGACGCAGAAAACCTCTATGGTTTCTTGGTGGGGCGAGGAATTATTGACGATCAGGTGGAACAGCCGCCAGCCGCTCCACCGGCTTTACCGTTAAACGCCACTGATATTGTTCGGGTGCAAAAGCCCGGCTTGATTGCCTATCGCGTCCGTTTGGGGGATGTGGTGAAAAAGGGCGATGTCATCGCGGATTTGATCGCGCTGGATGGGGATCAATTTGCCCGCCAACGAACCCCTATTCGGGCGGGCACTGACGGGCTTGTTTTTTCGCTCAACCAGATGAAATACGTCCAGCCAGGTACGTCAATCGCCAAAATTGCAGGCAAAGAGCCCTTGGCAAGCCGTCAAGGATACCTCTTGGAAGACTAAGCCTGACGCCTTACCATGGTGGCATGGACGGTTTTGATAATCGGAGCAATAGAACACAATGATCGAAAGTTTTTTCACGACATTTATTATCTATTTTGTTGTGATTGACCCCATCGGCAATGCACCGATTTTTCTTGCCGTCACCGCCAATCATGAACGATCCCGCAAATTGCGAATTGCCGTTGAAGCGACAGCGATTGCAACAGTGATTATGCTGTTTTTTGCGCTTTGCGGCGCATGGGTTTTGTCTTATCTGAAGATCACCGAAGCGGCGTTTAAGATTGCTGGGGGAATCTTGCTCTTTCTGATTGCGTTTGAAATGCTTAGCAATAAGCGCCAAAACCGAAAACGGGCAAACTCCACTCGCGCCAATGAAAAACCGTCTTCCGATGAGACTGAAGCCTTTGTGAGCGATCGGAACGATAACGTCGCTGTTTATCCTTTGGCGACGCCACTGTTAGCCGGCCCGTCAGCAATCTTATCGGTGATTGTTGTGACCGCCGACCATGGCAATAGTTTAAGCGATGCCTTCATCACTTATATGGCCTTGTTTGCAGTGATGGGGGTGACAGGGATTTTTTTAGCAAGCGCTGTTTTTGCGGAAAAATGGCTTAACGTTCAGATCACCATGGTCATCTCACGCATCATCGCCATTATTCTGGCGGGTCTTGCGGTCCAATACATTATTGATGGGCTGACCGCGATTGGATTGGTTGGTTAACCACTGACGCCCCCGACAGCATCGGGTAAAATCACCATCCCAAAACCAATTTCAGCCCGAGGAGTAGCATGGCGCTATGGGCGAAGGCGTAGAATATCTTGTCATTGATACGGCGGTTTAGCCATTTGCCCAAAAACACGCCAATGGGGATCATCGGCGTCAAGAGCATCGACATCACCATGGTGCGGTGATTGAACATCCCCAAATCAAAAAAGAATGGCAATTTCATCAGATTAATGGATAGGAAATACCAGGCGCTGGTGCCAACCATCAAAAACCGATGAAGGCGCATCGGCAACAAAAACACTTGCAGGGGAATGCCGCCTGTCAAGGATACAAAAGAGGAAAACCCCGATAAACTGCACCACAGGCTAGCGCGAGGCACAGCCCGCCGCCGAAGGGTGCGAATATCTTGGCGGTTGAGTTGATTGCTGACTGGGAATTTCCAACGATACCAATAACGCCCGCCGGTAATAAACGCCACCGCGCCAATCAATACCGTCAAAAGTGATTCATCAATAGCGTCAATAAACAGATAACCAAGACCCTGCCCCATCACGGAAAACAGCACCATCCAAAACAGCAAACGCCACCGGCAATAGCCGCGCCAAATCCACACCGTCCAAACGTCCGTCAGCAAATAAAGCGGCAACAGCACCGCCAAGGTTTCAAGCGGCGGCAAGACCATCAGCATGATGGGTGCGGATAAGGACCCAATGGCGCCACCAAAACCTGACTTGGCAATAGCAACCACCAGCACAGCCGTCGCCGCCACAATCCAGAAATATGGCGATGCGCTTAGCGCAAGGGTAGGATCGTTAAAAAACATGGGCAAAACACTAAAAGATCAACGATACCCTACCGCCGAAACCGAGGCACGGCAACAGGCTTGGCGCTGGCTTTCACCGCTTCCCGCCAGATGACATAAAGCCCAGAGGCAATAATCAACGCGATCCCAATCAAGACGGTCAAACTTGGCTTTTCACCAAAAATCACCAACCCCCAAATGATCGACAGCGGCATAGCAATATATTCGAAAGGCGCGATATACGCCGCTTCAGCCATCCGATAGGCTTGCGAGATAAAGAAACCGCCAAAGGCGCTGGCGCAACCAATCACCAAGAAGATTGGCATATCATTCCCCGCAACCGCGCCCCATTCCCGGAAGAGAAAATCAAGCGCAAGGCTTTCCGGCTGAGCAAATTGCCCATCGCCTGCCACCAGACCAAAACCAGCGCAAATCAGCACAAACGTGACTTGAATATAAAATGACATGGTCAGCGCGCTTTCCGTCTTGCCAATATGCCGCGTCAGAATATGCAGCATGGCGTATCCAAAGGCGGCGGCAATCGGCAAAAGCGCAACCAGTTTGAAGGCTTCCGTCCCCGGCCTGAGAATAATGACAATACCGATCAACCCCATGGCCAATGCCGACCAACGATGCAACCCGACCTTTTCTTTCAAAAACAAAATTGAAAACAAACTGATCAAAAAAGGGCTGATGAAAAAGATGGCCGTGGCTTCCGCCAAAGGCAAAACCGAAAGCCCTAAGAAAAAAGTAAGATTGGCAAAAACTACACAGCCGCCACGCATGAGATGAACCCCCACACGTTGGGTTTTCAGCACCGCGAAACTGCCTGAGAAGGGAATGAACACCGCCAATAAAATCGTCAGGCCAATGATGGAACGTATCAGCACAATTTGATGCAAAGCGTAGTCGCCAGAAAGAAACTTAATCAACATATCGTTGAGCGAAAAACAGGTCACCGCTATCGCCGCGCTCAA
>CAYNQW010000156.1:0-4488 GCA_964399415.1 uncultured Hyphomicrobiales bacterium | reverse complement strand
GAAATTGAAACTGCACCATATTAATCTTGCCACCACCAATGTTGAGGCGATGGATGTGTTCTATCGCGATATCATTGGCCTTGAGCGTGAAACCACAGGCCTCCCTACGCTAGAGAAGAAAAAAGGCTATGCTGGTGATGTGGCTTTCGTTTCTGATGGCGCGATCCAAATGCATCTCGCCACCCGTGATATTGGTGCTGGTTTTCGCACCGGTCAGATCGTTAATCCCGTCGCCACTGGGCATATTGCTTACCGTACCGACGATCTTGAAGCGTTCAAAAAGCATCTTGAAGACCATGACATTCCCTATTCCGATTGGGGCGAACGCGCGGTAGCTGGTTGGCATCAGATTTTCTTCTATGACCCTGATGGCAATGTCATTGAGGTGCATCAAGTGGAGGAAGAAAACAACGCTGACTGAAAGGCGTCTCGATGACCATTCTTTTGCAAGAACCTTTCCCCATTCCTCTTCATGCGATCGCGGCGATGATCGCGATTATCCTTGGCGGGGCTCAACTTGCCCTACCGAAAGGCACGTTGACGCATAAAATTTTGGGGCGAGCATGGGTGGGGTTGATGCTGATCATCAGCGTCACATCGTTCTTCATCCATGAAATTAAACTTTGGGGTCAATATAGCCCGATCCATCTGTTGAGCATCTTTACCTTAGTCACCCTTGGTCTAGCGGTTTATTATGCGCGCATTGGCCGGATCAGGGATCATCAGCGAGTGATGGTGATGCTTTATGGCCTTGCCCTCATCCTCACGGGGCTGTTCACCCTTTACCCGGGACGGGTGATGCATCAAGTCGTTTTTGGCTAGATGCCCTTGCCAACGGCTTTTTTTGACAAGGCGGTTGTTTTTCGCTCTCATACACAAAAGGGAGGCTTACGATGACAGACAACCCATTTTTGAAACGCGCCTATCAGTTAAAAGATCAAACCGAAACGCAATCTATGTATGGCGATTGGGCGGCCAGTTATGATCAAGCCATGGCCGATCACGATTACCAATCGCCGCGCCGGATTGTCGAAGCGCTTATACGTCATTGCCCTGATCGTGAGGCGGCGATTTTTGATGTTGGATGCGGAACAGGTCTATCGGGGCAAGCCTTAGCCGCCCAAGGCTATACCACCATCGACGGCTCAGATGTTAGCCCTGAAATGATCGAAAAGGCCAAAGCGCTCACCGGCATTTATCGCCAATTAGACGTCGTCACGCTAGACAATCCCTTTCCCTTCGCCAAAGGCAAGTATCAGGTGATCACCGCCATGGGCGTGATTGCCGATCAACACGCGCCGCCAGAAACAATAGATCAATTGCTCGATAAACTTGACCCCGGAGGCTTGCTGATTTTTTCGCTCAACAACCACACGCTGGAAAACCCTGCATACATGGCAACCTGCACCACCGCCGAAACCGATGGCCGCGCCAACATCTTGGAACAAGAAATAGGCCCGCATTTGGTCAAATTGGGGATGACCTCTCGCATCATGGTGTTAGAGCGTCGATAGGATTTAGGCCAAATGCTTTGAACGGCGCGGATAAAGCCGCCATAAAAACGCGGCGATAAAGAGAGCCGTAAACACCATGATGATGGTGGGGGCAGGCGCACTATCGAGGAAAAAACTAGCATAAACCCCCAGCACCATGGCAAAAATTGCCACCGCCACCGCTATGATCAGCATGGTTGAAAACCGCCGCGTCAGCAAAAACGCAATTGCCCCCGGGGCGATCATCAAGCCGATGGCTAAGATCAATCCCGTGGCGGAAAGCGTCGCGACAATCATCAAGGTCAGCGCCGCCAAAAGCCCATAATGCAAAGCACGAACCGACAGACCCGTGGTTCGCGCTTGGACTTCGTCAAAACAATAGAGCAATAAATCTTTCCATTTGATCAGCAGCCCAAGGCTAATCACCACCGCCAAGCCTAACGCCATGACGAGCATATCGTCATTCACGCCAAGCAAATTCCCAAACAACACATGATCAAGATGGATCGCCGTATCCATAGCCACATAAAGGGTAATGCCAAGGCCAAACATCCCCGCAAACACCACCCCCATGACGGTATCAGGTTTGACCCGGCTATGCTCGGTGATATAGCCGGTCGCAACGGCGCAAAACATACCGGCGACAAAAGCGCCTAAAATCAGCGGCAGGCCAAAGCCATAGGCAATAACAATGCCGGGCAACACCGCATGGCTGATCGCATCGCCCATCAAGGCCCAGCCTTTGATGACCAAAAAGCACGACAGCAACGCCGCCGGCACCGCTAAAACAATCGCTAGGAAAAAAGCCTTTTGCATAAAGGCAAATTGAAACGGCAAGAGCAACACAGAATCCATCATCCGCGCTCCTCTTCTGCCAAAAGCCTCGATGGATCACCAATCGGTTGCCGAGCGGCCAAGCGGCCATGCTTTGGCGCCATGAAAAAGGCCAAGACAAAAATCAGCGTCTGCAAGCAAACAATCACCCCGCCTGTCGCGCCATCAATAAAATAACTGATATAAGCGCCCAGAAAACCCGTGACCACGCCAATGACAAAAGACAAGGTCAGCAGCCAGCCAAACCGATCCGACAATAAATAAGCCGTTGCCCCAGGCGTCACCACCATGGCAATCACCAGAAAAGCCCCGACGGTTTGCAACGCCGCCACCACCGCCACCGATAAAAGCGTAAAGAACAGGAGTTTCAGCAGACCCGGATTAAGGCCAATGCTGCGGGCGTGATGCTCGTCAAAAAACACCACCATCAAATCTTTCCATCGCAACAACAGCACCGCCAAAGAAACCCCGCCAATCCATAGCAATTGCGTTGTGTCTTCGGGGGAAATGGCGAGGATATTGCCCATAATGATGGTTTCGAGTGATATCGCCAAGGGATTGATGGATATCATAAACAACCCCAGCCCAAAGAAAGACGTGAAAATCATGCCAATGATCACATCGACTTTCAGCCCTGTGCGTTCCGTCAGAAATAGCATGGCCAAAGCCGCCAATCCGCCGGAAATAAATGCCCCAAGAGCAAAAGGAAGCCCCAGCATATACGCACCCGCCACCCCCGGCACCACCGCGTGGGATAAGGCATCGCCGATCAAGGACCAACCCTTCAGCATCAGGTATGCTGATAAAAACGCACAAAGCCCTCCAACCATGGCGGCAACCACCATCGCCGTCGTCATATAGCCATAGCCAAAGGGTTCAGTCAGCAGGGCGATCATTGGAAGGTTCTTTCGCCGCCAGATCACGGTCGCTGGTATCGGTGGTTTGGGTTTTGTTGTCATATTGAACAAACGGGCGTTCGTCATCGGTCAAGATGGTGATGCTTCGCGCGTCGTTATCGTCATGCAGCGTGTCGCCGCCAAGGGTAAAGCGGCGCAACACCCCGCCAAAGGCTTGTTCGAGATTATCCTTGGTAAAGGTGGTGCTGGTGCGGCCATGATTAAGCACCGTGCCTTTGATAAAAATCGTCCGATCACAAAATTCAGGAACCGAGCCAAGGTTATGGGTGGAGACGAGCATCACCCGCCCTTCATCACGCAAATCTGCCAAGAGCGCGATGATCTGATTTTCCGTCTTCACATCGACGCCCGTGAACGGTTCATCGAGCAGGATCACTTGGCCATCTTGCGCCAGCGCCCGCGCCAAAAACACACGTTTGCGTTGCCCGCCAGACAATTCACCGATTTGCCGATGGCGATAGGCCAGCATATCAACCCGCTCAAGTGCTTTTTCCACCGCCGCGTGATCAACAGGCTTAGGACGCCGCAAAAACCCCATATGGCCATAGCGCCCCATCATCACCACATCTTCCACCAAAACAGGAAACGCCCAATCCACATCTTCAGATTGCGGCACATAAGCCACCAAATTAGATTTCAAGGCCGAGCGAACATCTTGGCCTAAAATGCGAATACTGCCTGAACTTGTGCGAACAAAACCCATGATGGCTTTGAACAAGGTGGATTTCCCCGCGCCATTGACCCCCACCAAGGCCGTCACCGTGCCGCGAGGGATGGTGAAATTGACATCCCACAACGCTTGATGCCCATTGCGATAGATCACATTGACGTCCCGCGCGACAATGCCGGGGGGTTGATCATCCATCTTTGTCATTGCGCCCCATCCTTTTGTGTTAGGCCTTTTACGATCGTGGCGGTCGTCACCTGCAACAAATCGAGATAATGCGGCACCGGCCCATCGGCTTTGCTGAGGGAATCGACATACAGCACCCCGCCATAGGAAGCGCCTGTTTCACGCGCCACTTGCTTGGCGGGCGCTTGATTGACCGTGCTTTCACAAAAAACCACTGGAATATGATGGGCGTTGACGCCATCAATGACGTTACGCACCTGCTGAGGCGTGCCGATTTGATCAGCGTTCATCGGCCAGAGATAAAGTTCTTTTAAGCCAAGATCGCGCGCCAGATATGAAAAAGCACCTTCGCAAGTCACCAGCCATCGCTGATCATCAGGCAAAGCGGCCA
>CAYNQW010000155.1:0-4489 GCA_964399415.1 uncultured Hyphomicrobiales bacterium | reverse complement strand
AACAGGCAAAAACCCAACTGGTTTGATCTTCGTCTTGCCAGCATTGTTCCACCAAGCCGCGCGGTAAGATCAAGACTTCCGCTTGACTGGCGGCGATGACATCAGCGTCATAGGCATCAAGCGCAAGAAAAGACAGGAAACTAAGGAAATCGCCTGATTGCAATTCCCCTTCTGCGATCAAGGGATTAGACGCACGAGCGCGGCCACTGATCAAAAAATAAGCCTGATCCGTGGCTGTGCCTGCAGCAATAATCTGTTTTCCCTTGTCGATGATCTGTCGCGGATAGGCCATCCGTTCAGCATCAACACGCAGCGGCGTTTTCATAGCGCGTACCTCTCTCATACCAAAACGACATGAGGCGCCAAATGTTAGGTGAAAGATCGCGGCAAAGCACGTTTTCAAATAATCGTGTGGTCTTTTTCTTTTAAGATCGTGATCAAAGCGTTGACATGTTCTTGCGACAAATTGAATTGCCGCCGCATTTGCTCAATCTTCATCAACTCTTCTTCGGTCAGCAACCCATCACTAAGGGCATGGGCAATTTCGGCCTCGATGATCATTTTGCGTTGCGCGATTTGATTGGAGAAGGCCGAAGCCACAATACCCGTGAGCATCGCCACCACACAAACCCCCATTAAGGCGGTGATCGCGCCAACAATCCGGCCAATTGTCGTCACCGGCGACACATCGCCATAGCCCACGGTGGTCAAGGTGATCAACGACCACCACATGGTTTCTGGGATGGAAGAAAATTTTTCTGGCTGGGCTTCGTTTTCCACCAGATACATCACCGCGCTCGACATAAACAGCGCGATCAGCAAGAGATACAATGCCGCGCCAAAGGAACTCATTTCCGACCGAACCGCCGATAACAAATCTTCCAAGGCCGATGAATAATGCGAAATCTTAAAGAGGCGGATGAGCCGCATGGCGCGCAACCAACGCAGGTCTGTTTCGCCAATAAACAACGGTAATACACTCGGCAAAATAGCCAAAAGATCAATCAGGCCGGTAAAACTGAAAATATATTCCAGACGTCGGCCAAGGGCGGAAGAATATTTGCTCGCTTCATTGGCTTTGCTCGCCCAAATACGGAGCAGATACTCAACACCAAAAATAACCACCGAAACGATTTCGAACCACCAGAATTGGGTTGCGTAACGCTGGCTTAGACTTTCAATCGACTCCAATGAAATGGCAAAGATATTGAGGATGATCAGCAACCCTAACAATTGGTCAACCATCATGCTAACGCGGTCGTCTTTGCTGCCGCGCTCAAGAATTTGTAACATTCGTTGCTGAGAAATCATCGGAACACAGGCTTCGGTTAGAATTAAGTCTTCCTAATGATATATCATGGAAACCCTAAGACCAGCAATTGCTAGATGCCTAGGGCGGATTAGTCGAGTTTGAAACTTTCGGCCAATTCCATATTTTCAACACAGCGATTGGCAAATTCCATCACATAGGCTCGGCCATAAAGCTGCGTCATCCGCATAATGCCAAATCGCGCCGAAGCCAACGCCACGGCGTTTGGATCGCGCCGCAAGCCGGCCACCATATGAAGCAATTCTTCGATGTTATCGCGGATGCTTTCCAAGCGCTTAACCTCTTCGGGCGAAAGCGATGTGTTGTCATCATCCATGATCTTGGCGATTTCTGGGCATCGTTTATGCAAATAAATCACTTCGCCCATGGAATCCGCCCTTTCTCTCTCGACCTTTGATTCAACGACACAGCCCTCCCTCATTTTAGGCAAAAAGGTGATTTTATCGGGCGGAAGATCAAGTTGCTTCCAAGGCGATAGGCTGGCACAGGGATTGCAGTCATAGCCTATGATGTTTCAACGCCCATTCACGATTTTGTTCAGCCTTGGCTTGGGTTTGCTCCTCCCATGGGCAAGCCAAAGCGCAACGGTTATCCCCCGCCATCAAGAGCCAAATTATCAAAGCGTTTGCGAGGCTCACGCGCGAAATTTAGAAAATTTATTTGATCTGCCGAAAGGGTTGCTCACCGCCATAAGCCGCGTTGAAACAGGCCGCCCCAACGCCAAAGGCATCCGCCTTGGCTGGCCTTGGGCGATCAATGACAACGGCAAAGGGCTATTTTTTGATGGGAAAGACGATATGCTGGCCTATGCGCGGGCGCAACTTGATCAAGGCAATGACCGCTTCGATATTGGCTGCATGCAGATCAGCGTCTATTGGCACCGCGATCAGTTCACCGATCTTGATGATATGGCTGACCCGTCCAGTAATATTGCCTATGCGGCGGCCTTTCTTTCGGATTTGCGCGATCAACATGGCAGCATAGATGACGCCATTCGCCATTATCACAACGCCGATTTCAACCAGAGCACGCCTTACCTTGCCCGTGTTTATGACGCTTGGGAGCAGGTTGCAAGCGACACTGATCTTGTTCTGGCCAGCATGCCAATTCCCATCAAAAATTTACCCAATACCGCCAGTTACCGCGCCGAGGAAGCGCCAAAAACCCCTGCCCCTGTCGCCTTGAATGTTGCTGAAAAACCCGCCACCGTTGTTCAGCAAATCTCTTATACCGAGGCGACACCGCCACCGGCTGTGGTGGTGATTGACCCTCTTGCCGCCCTCAAATCGCGCCAGCCGCATCTCCACGGCAAATGGGATCAGGTGAAAAAATTTCGCCAACTTCTCAATCCCAATTAAAACAAAAAAAGAGCCAGGACGAACCTGGCTCAATTAAGGGAGAGAAATCACATGCGTAATATAAAGAACGACCGCTGGTGAAAAATGTTAGGGCGAAGCAAAAATGAATCGCCTCTTCTCTTTTCTGATCTTGAACTCAATATCCTGCCGGTAAACACTTCCCTGTTTCTGTCGTTAAGACAGATATGGAAATGTCACCGATATCACATCATCAATCTGGTTTGCGCCGCGACCCAAGACGCGGTGATCAGGTCATGGACAGCGAAGACGATCAGGACGAAGCCTCGACTGATCTCTATGAAGTGCTGGGCTATCGCAAACCGATTTTTCCCAGCATCTCCACCCAACAATGGTTGGATAAACGCATGATGATTGAACGCATCTTTGCGTGAAGCGCCTTTGATTATCCCGCGCCACGGCAATTGAAAATCGCGGTTACCGTGTCTTCCTGCAACGCGATTGACGTAATATAGCCACGGTCAAAACCCTGCGCTTTGCATTCTTCGCCGATGGTATCCATGACCGATTTAGGCGGGATAATGTTGAGCATATTATCAGGCTTCCACGTCACTTCACGATTGGTCGAAGTGATGGTTGCAGGCACTTCAAAAGACAAAGGCGCATCATCGCTAGAACGCTGCGACGTGGTGGCCGATGAACAGGCGCCAAGCATCAATGCTACCATGCTCAATGATATTGCGATTGGACGAAAATTCATCAAATCAAACTTTCATAATATAAAAAATCTCTAATATTCGATTAGATTAACGATCTCTCTATGCAAGTCACGTTCCAATTTTAGCGGTTCGGGATTAAGAGATGCCCATGGCTATTGCAGCCCATTATCGCATTGAATAGATGAATATATTTTAAGATTGTTCCTTTGGCCTGTAATCTGTGCCACCTTTTTATTCTATAGGCGATGGAAAGGACTGCC
Source organism: uncultured Hyphomicrobiales bacterium (assembly GCA_964399415.1). GTDB lineage: Bacteria > Pseudomonadota > Alphaproteobacteria > Puniceispirillales > UBA1172 > JAGWAQ01. Next base: position 864 of record CAYNQW010000155.1, on the reverse strand, counting down.
CCCATGATGGATCGAATCAGAAACGCGCTTGCCCCACATGGCACCTTGCGAGCGGCGATGAATATGGCCAATTTCCTGCTGGTTTCAGGCGAGGAACAGGATGGCACCCTGAAAGGGGTTTCGCCTGATCTGGCGCGCCGTATTGCCCATGAGATTAATGTGCCATGCGATTTGGTGCTTTATGATAGCCCCGGCGCCCTCGCCGATGATGTTCATCACGACCGCTGGGATATTGGCAATATCGCCGCCGAAGCCGAACGCGCGGTGCATATTGATTTCAGCCGCCCCTATGTCATGATTGATGCGAATTTCATGGTGCCGCGCGACGCGCCCTTCACCAGCAACGCCGAGATGGATGCCCCCGAAATTCGAATCGCCGCCTATGAGCGCAGCGCCTATGACTTGTGGCTGACCGAAAATTTCACCAAAGCCCAGATGATCCGATCGGAATCCATTGGGCAATCCCATGCTGATTTCAACGCCGGCAAAGCGGATGTGCTTGCAAGTTTGAAACCCAAATTGCTTGAAGAAATGGCTGGGCGTAATGATGTTCGCATCATCGAGCCGCCCTTCACGGGCATCATGCAAGCGGTGGGAATCCGGAAAGGTTATCCCGAAGCTTTGGCCTTTTTAGACGCGTTGATCACGGATTTGATCCAGTCTGGATTCATCAAAACCAAACTCGAAACCCATGGCGTTGCCGATAAACTCAGCGTGCCGACAGCGAATGAGCCTAAGACTTAAGGGAAACTGCCAAGACCAATCAAGTCATTTATGATAGACTTCTTCATCAGGGTTTGGGGCAATGTTGAAAAAATGGGCTTTTTGCTTGCCGTTGTCATGCTGTGCTTGCTTTTTGGATAT
>CAYNQW010000154.1:0-4549 GCA_964399415.1 uncultured Hyphomicrobiales bacterium | reverse complement strand
GTTGCTATAGGCCCTCAATCACCAGAGTGCTATGATACGCTCCGAGCAAGATATTGAATACAATTAAAAAAGTACAAGTTGCTCGGTTCTGATCTCTCGTTTGGAATGTCGTCCCAAGTGGACGATATTTCCAAACTGCTTGTCTGTGATGCGTAAAATTTTAATGTTTCCATGATCGGGAACAACCGCCTTTATCTTATTCTGGATCAACTCGGCCTGCTCTTTACCGGCACAATGCTTCATATAGACAGAGAATTGAACCATTTCGAAACCCAAATCTAGCAATGCATTTCGAAAATATGTGGCTTTTTTCCTCTCTGACTTCGTCGCCACGGGCAAATCAAATATAGTCATAATCCACAACAGCCTGTACCCGCTCAACATTGTGAAATTATAGCCTCAACTTCAAGTTCAGGCATCAAATGCGGCATCATCATCTGCACATTTTGGCCGTTTATGATTTCCCATAAAGCATAGCAAAAATATGACATATGCTGAAGCAGTGGAGACGCTCTGCCACAGGACAATTGATCGCTCGTCACCAATGACGCAAGACAGCTTTTCACATCTGGGGTAAGGCTGGAACGCCCTCTTTCGTGCAATTTCTGGACGATCTGATCAACAAGCGGGCGATATGGCTCCATCAGATCATCGACAAGACAAAGCGGGTTACTCCTGTTCTTGTGAAAGAGTCCAAATGTCGGATGTAAACCGGCAGAAATAACCGCACTTGTCATTGAACTTCGAATTATTGCATAGCCATAATTCAGTAACACATTTACCCCTTCGGCGTTTTTATCTCTTGTGAAATCCGCGCCAAAAAGATCCGGCCAATAGACCTGCGCCGCCTGTGCCTCAATATTGTCCGGATCACCGGGTCTGACCTTGCTGGCAAGCCGCTTCAATCGTTCAGCACTTTTTGCATTAAGCAATTCCAGCAAAGCTGATTGGTTCTTGACTTTGCCTGCGACCAACCTTTTCCAGATCCCGTTCTTCAGACCTTTCTTTGCCGCCGCCTGCAATTCAAAGCGCCTTGTCTGGTCACTGTGTTGGGTGACGGGCAAGGCCACGGACACAGGCTTAAACCGATTGTCACAAATAATGACAGGGATATTTCTTGCGGCTGCCTCCGCAATAAATGGTGACGTCAAAGTGGCACCCCGGGAATTAATCAGAATCGAGAGAATGCCGTCCAGGTCGACAGTCCCCAGCTGATCATCCGCCGCCGAGACAATGACAGACCCGCGCCGCACACCAATATGCCGTGGCTCGCCATTTATTTCGATGATACGTCCGCGCAGATGACTATTCCTCGGTAATTAATCCGGTTGGGCTTATATGGATTTTTCTGGCGCCCGCAGACTGCAGACTGCTTGCAGACTTTAACGTATATTTAAACGGATCAGATTTGTCCTTGTTTCGATCATTAACATTTGCTTCTGTATGGGGGGCCATAGTCAAGGTGCCACCGCTCATCTTTTGCAACTTGTATATGACCCCATCATCGGCAAATCTGATCAGGTCATTTATTCTGAGCCGCATAACAAGGCGTGCCGTGGGATATGCCCCGCGCCAGACGGGAATATAGCCGGGTTGATAAGCATCAAACCGCGAGACAATCTCGCTCTTCCACTTGCCTGTCTGCGGCTCTTCATAAATTTCCATATAGGCGTTGCCATCGCCTTTGTACCCTTTATAGACTTCGCCTTTCGCATTCCTGATCGGGATGACAGAGACCTTTTCCAGAATACGAAGCGACTTGATCCCGTGGGCATCGCACCATTTTCGAACGGCCTCTTTAAAAGATTTGCCCGACAAACCAGCGGTTTCGTTCAGCAGGGCCGATTTAATCAGACTGTCCCTTATCTCTTCAATATCACCTTCCTTGCCCAAGGATGTAATCGGCACCCTGTGGACAACAAGGCTTGCACCTTCCTTTACATGCTCAACAATGCCATAAGCCGTATCATTATGGAGCGCGCCCTGAATTTTCTTTCGCGGCCGGTGCGACACAACAATGCCATCAATATGTTTTTTCACCTCGTCCCTGAACCCTTCCCACGGGTCAATGCGATCATCAAAAAGGTGCGTCATGTCTAAATCTTCAGACCGCCGCGCCGCCTTTGACACCTTTTGCAACATACCTCTGGACGTCATACCGACAACGATGGCATCGATGGCATGGTGGCGGTGATCATCCCGCGATTTTTTGGGCTGTCGGTCCTGATCCGTATTATGCCCTCGCAGGATACTGTTCAGCCCCCAAAAGCCTCTGAGCAAAGCCGTCAAACGCCCGGTTACCACCCAAATTTTATTCTTCGGGATGATCGTTGACATATATTCTGTTGTGTAACGGCTGATATAGCTTGTGTCATTGAGATGCCGCTCCATAAATCCGCCCTCGGCCTCGAACTGTTCCATTGCATCGGAACAAAATCGCCAGCGTTTCGAACCGGGGAGCGTCTTTGATCTTTCCAGGATCTCCTGCCAGTCATATCCATCCGGCGATGAGCCAAATGCCTCAAAGGGTGATCTGTTTCCCTTTTCCCGGTTGGCCTCACGGAAACACACGGTTTTGTTTGCCATACTGTCATCAAGTGTCACAGAAAACGGAAGCAAATGCTCTATCTCAACCTTGTCGGTAAACAAATCCGACAGGGCAATCATTTTGCCCGTGAACGGGCATTTTCTGTCGGTTGGGTCTTTGGCCAACTGTTCCCAAAGCTGGAACTTCTGGCGGCTTTCACGACTGTCTGCAAAACCAAGTTTGGCAAGTTCTTCGCGGGCACGCTGGTTCCTGTCCTGCCCAGCGAGATGCGATTTCTTCAAATTAAGTTTTTTAGCTTTACCAAGTGGCAAATCACGGGCGATCTCCAGAACCACCTCATCCGGCTTGCCATAAAGACGAATCACCTCATTGACCACAGCCCTTATCTGATTCAGGGCAATATGCACAGTCGGGTTGCTGATGGTGCCATAGCGCTGCTCATCGCGATCCTCGGGCTTCCCAGAGGCACCCATGACATGGCCGGCGAGCGCTCTACCATAGTAATCCAACCTGTCACCGAGCGCTGCATGTGGGTCATAGAGGTTGGCCTCGCCAAACCCGGCTTCCTTGACCGCATCATAATAAATCAGGCCATGATCCCTCAAAAATGGCAAAATCCTGTCGATTGCTTCTTTTGACAAGGCGCCATGCCCGTCTGGCAGCCGTGCATCAAGACATGCCTCTGCAACGTCATCCGACAGGCCATAAGTCTCAACCAGACGCGTCCTGACTTCATCATCTTCCAGATTTTCATCCTGCAGCGTCAGGATAAGCTGATCCTGCGCCGCCTCATCAAGCCTGTCCCATGCCTCTCCCATCATTTTTTTCGGGTCACGCATGATGCAACTCGTCAAATTGCCGATGAGATGATCACGAAGATCAGATTCCAGATTAAACTGAACCGGATAATCAACGATGCCCTCTTTACGCAAGATTGCCCGCATAGACTTGAAGGTGAGTTTCCTTTTTGTTTCCAACTCGCCAAAAAGACGATCCCTTAACGCCACCGAAGCGGTAACGGGATGAACAACGCCACTTTCGTCAATCCATGCCAGATTTGCCAATTCCTGATAAATCCTGAATCTCTGGAATGATGGCAACGCCTTGGAAATTCGCTTTTCATCGGGAAGGAAGGTACAGCGCCCAACCTCTTGCGGCTTCAATTTGCGCTGAAAAAACACAATGTCTTTGATACGTTGCCGCGCGTCTTCGTTGTATAGTCCGGGATCAAATGCCGCCTGCTTGGCCCAAAGCGTTTCAAATTCGTGTTCAAGCATCGATCGGTCGGGATAAAACTCATAGAGATCGGCCGACTTGGTACCCAGACGCCGGGCACGGACCGTTTTCTTGGTTTCATGCCGGTCTGCCAAAAACTCACCAAGAGTCCGCGCCTTCTTTTGCATCAATCTGCTCTCCAGCTCGGCGATTGATTGCTTGACGACGCCCGCTTCATTGTCGGCGGTCTTGCGGTTGCTCTTGAAGCCACGTCGCTGATTGATATGAAAAATGGCCCGGCCCATCTCATGCGGGTGGACTTGATGATCAAGCGCCTTTTTCCGGATGGGATAAGGGTCCCTGAAGGCCAGAGCCTCACGTTTGCTCTTGTCTTGTGGCATCAGGCCTGATCGAACAAGTTCACCAATCAGACATTTTTGCCTTCGGATGAATCGGTCGCGTCGACGCCTTGTTGATCTAGCCTCTCTTCTTGTGGCTTTGAGTGAAGTTAACTTCTTTGGATGTCGGCCATCATTGAATATGCGAACACCGGTTTGGGAAATTGCAACCGGTTCACCATCAGGCCCAAGTTCGAGCAAACACCATCCAATTGAATTTGAACCCAAATCCAGTCCCAGTCTTTTCATGTGACCATCCTATTCATTGATTGATGAAACACGTTTGACTGCGATTATTAATTGTGGGCATTAATATCTTGATGCAATAGCACTCTGGTGATTGAGGGACCTATGGTTAACAAGTGGGTTTCCCGCACAAATCGAAGGG
>CAYNQW010000153.1:0-4584 GCA_964399415.1 uncultured Hyphomicrobiales bacterium | reverse complement strand
ACAGGCCCAGACCGCCAAACACCACCACACCAATGCCCCGATATAATTCAGACCCCGCACCGGGGAAGATCACCAATGGCACCAACCCAAACAAGGAAGTCAGGGTCGACATGAAAATAGGACGGATACGATTGCGTGTTGCCTCAATGATGGCCTCATTTGCTGTCATTCGATCATCACGAAGATGCAGCATGGTTTGCTCAATCATCAAAATGGCGTTATTCACCACCACACCAGTCAAGATAACAAACCCCAGCATGGTCAACATATCCAATTGCTGTTGGATAAATATATTAAGCACGGCAAGCCCAGCGATCCCGCCTGCCCCCGCCACTGGGATTGTTAATAGGATGATAAAGGGCAGAACAAAACTGCGAAGCAAAATCACCAATAGCAGAAAAATAACAAAAATCGCTGTCATTACATTTCCCTGCATGGCCCGCCATGTCTGATCCAGCGCACTAGCAGCGCCTTCAAGCTTTATAGACACGCCCTGTTGCAGCGCTTCAGCGCGGATATCTGGCAAAATTTCATTGTCAATGATCGCCACCACATCTTCTAACGCGAGCGCATTATTCGGCCTTAATTGTAACGAGATTGATTGGCGTCCACCAAGGCGGCTTACCTGTTCAGGCGCAGTCACGACTTCGATTTGTGCCAATTGATGCAAGCGCAACACCAGGCCGCTACGGGTTACAATCGGGATATCTTGTAATTCGCCAGCTGTCAGGTTTTCAGCATTGGCCCCTGACAGCACCATGTCAATCAACTGGCCATCAATCGGCACCTGTATCACATTGGCACCATCGTTAAACACATCAACAGCGGCGGATAATTCGCGTACCGACACGCCCGCACGGGCAAGTGCCGTTAAATCAGGGGTGATGCGAATTTGTGCGGCCCCTGAATCCAACGAGGGTATCGCGCGTATCTGGTTGCCATCACGTGGTGAAAACCGCGCCTCTAGCGCCGCATTCACCTGCGTGGCAACGGGAAGAATATCATCGCGGTTTGGCCCCACAATATCAACACGGATAGACCGTGACCCGCCGACTGATCGCCCAAAAAGTGAAGCCTGCTGGACAAAAGCCCGTGCGCCCGGTTCTGCAAAAATTGGCCGCGACAGCACCATTTGCAACTCACTCACGCGCGATGGGTCTTTTGCTGCCGCCCCGGCAAAGGCCCCGCCTGAATAGGCGACAAAGAAAAACCGTTCGATTTCTGGCGGCCCGCCCGGTTCTGTCTTGCCTTCCCACAAAGGCCGCGCGGCCTTTTCCATACGTTCGGCAATCCGCAAGGTTTCATCCATCGAATAGCCAGCAGGCACACTGATCCGACCAAATGCAAAATTGGCATTGCCATCAGGCAGATAATCAAGCTGCGGCATAAACAGCGCGCAAAACCCACCAGCCGTCATCAAAATTGCCGCAACAACAGCTAGACCGCGGCGCTGGTAACCAACCGCGAACCGTGCATAACGCAAAATCTGGCTGGCAAAATATGTGGCTGGCCGATCAACCAACGGAATAGTGCGCAATTTTGTGAAGCGGTCTGGTGCCCCAGCCAAAAGCCGTGCGGCCAGTGTCGGAATCACCGTTACTGACACCACCACCGAGATCAGAACTGACACTGAAATCGCAATGCCAATATCCCGAAATAATTGCCCCACCGGCAGATCAAGCATCAATACAGGCACAAACACAATGACCGTTGTGAGGGCCGACCCCAAAATAGGTGCCCAGACCTGACGCGCGCCATGATAGGCGGCATTCGGGGCATCAATTCCTTTTTGTCGAAGCCGGAAAATATTTTCCAGCGATACGATTGACGCATCAACCACCATGCCCACCGCAAATGCCAATCCCGCAAGTGAAATCACATTGATCGACAACCCAAATCCAGCAATCGCCACAAATGTACCAATCACCGAAACCGGAATGGCGGCAAAAACGATAATCGTTGGCATTATATTTCTGAAAAATAACAATAATATAGACAGCGCAAGAATGCCGCCAATCCATATATTTTGCTGAACCAGATTAATTGCCGAGGCGATATATTTGGTTTCATCATAGACAACTTGTAGATGTAAACCGCGGGCATTTAGCTCGCTTTCATTCAGGCTTTCCGCGGCCGCACGCAATCTGACCATCGTTGCCACCACGTTACTGCCTTGATCGCGTATCGCGTTTAGAATGATCGCTGGCTTTCCGTTTAAACGTCGGAAACTCGTCCTTTGTTGCACTTTAAAGTCAATTGTCGCCACATCTTCTAACAGCAACGGAATGATCGTACCTGATGGCGATATGTCGGTGCGCAACACAATTCGTCCAGCCGTTTCAGGCGTGTAATTTACCGCTTCTGTACGCACGGCATAGGAACGCTTTCCTTCGGTGACCATGCCCACACTCATCATTGATGATGAGGTGCGCAAAGCGTCCATTACCTCTGATAATGTCAGCTGGTATTGCACCAATTTATCCGGGTCGATGATGACCCGCATTTCGTATTTACCGCCGCCGCGATATTCAACTTCTGAAATGCCATTTGTGCGGCTAAGCGGCTCGACAATATTGGTATCAAGATATTGACCAAGCGCTTCGAGGTTCACGTCAAAGCCGTCTTTTGCAACCAGCGCCAAGCGTGCAATCGGGCTATCTTCGGAATTTGACGTCCTGACGAGCGGCGTATCAGCATCATCAGGCAGGCCATTTACCGCTGATAATTTGCTCAGCAACATAACCAGCGCTTTATCCATATCTTGGGTAACGCCATAAGTCAGCGTCACCCGTGCATAGCCGCGGCTGGACCGAGACGCAATTTCCTCAATACCGTTTAATGACGCCAATTCGCGTTCCAGTCGGCCGACAATCTCGCGGTCAACATCAACCGGCGACGCGCCATTCCACCGCACCCGCACATCAAGCACCGGTTTTTCAATATCTGGACTCATCTGAATGGGAATGGTTTGCAACGCCACCGCACCAAACACAATGGTCATCAAAATCATCGCCATAACAGCAATTGGCCGTTCAATGGCAAGTTTGATTAGCCGTCCCATCAGCCGTCAACCTTTGGCGCTGATTCACCCTTTTCACCGCCATATTCAATGGTTTTGCCATCAGATAGCTGTTCGTTGCCACGGGTGACAACAACCGCGCCCGCACTAAGGCCAGACCGGACGATAAAGCCAGAGGCCACCGCCGCGCCAAGTTTGATGGGCTGTCGCTTGGCACGCCCATCAACAGCCAAATACACAATATGCCCGCCTGCAACCGGGATCACCGCATCTTTTGGCACGATGATCACCGGCGCCGGGCTAGTGATTGGTGTTTGCACGGTCACAACCGCGTTATTTGCCAGCATCGCTTCGGCTGGTGGTGTATCCATTTGAAACCGCACAATGCGGGTGGCGGTACGGGTATTTTGAACTGGCAAAATAACACGAACAGCCAAATCAAGTTGGTAGCCATCAAGTGTGCGTGCATTGATGGTTTTGACATTCTGCAAAAATGCCAATTGATTTACCGGCACTTCCACCTCGACCTCAAAAATTGTGGGATCAAGAATGCGGGCAATCACATCGCCTTCGCGGGCAAATCCACGTTTGTCGTCAAACAGGTAAATAATCTGCCCGTTGGTTCGTGCGCGTAGCGTTGTCGCGTCGATATCTTTGTCCAGCTGTTTAATTTGGGCGCGCAATCGGTTCTTTGTCACGTCGGCAACCGCCAATTGCGCTTTTTTCCGCGCCAGACCACTTTTTTGCGCCAGCAAATTTTCGCGGGCGGCTAGGCTATTGCCAAGTGCCGTCTCAGCCGCATCAATTGGCAAGGCATTATTGGCCACTAAATCTTCGGCCCGTGCGGCTTTACGCTCGAGCAAAACCGTACGCTGTTCGGCAATCTGAAGCAACGCGCTTTCGATTTCTATCTCGGCGGCCATATCATCATGTTTTAGATTGGTTTCGGTGAGTTGGGCCTGTAGCACGACCCGATTCAAAACCAGTTTTGCCGGGTCCTGCTTGGCGATATTTTGGCCCTTTGATACAACATCACCAAGCTGCAGGTCCAAAATTTCGATTTCGGCACTTGTGACCGCGGTTACAGATTCAGTCGCACCGGCCACAAGGCGTCCCTGCAATTCAGAAAAATCAGCGATCGTTTCGGTTGTGACCTCGGCAACAGCTACCTTGGTTGCGCGCGGTTTTCCAGATGACTGTGCAAAGGCTGTCGCCCCGCCGAAAAGCACGCATAATGAAACCAATAAGGGCAAAATTGACCGAGGCACCACAAAATGGCATCTGGCCAAACATACAGCCACATTGACGGACAAAACTGCCGGGGTCATCCTACACGCTCCAAACATGATAAAAACGTTTGTGATGGCAAAAGGGGCGCCCAAGCTTTCGCCAAGCAGCGACTTAAACTGCGGCATTACGCATCTGCCAAAACCTTTCGCATCATATGACAATCTGCGCCGCCTACAATAACAAACTTGCGTACAACAGAGGCAAAATGAATAAAATTACAAAAAGCCGGTGTTAATCATGTTGACAGGCACCCCCGTTTTCCATTAGCACAGGCG
>CAYNQW010000152.1:0-4586 GCA_964399415.1 uncultured Hyphomicrobiales bacterium | reverse complement strand
TTTTGATCGCTGACCGGCCCGATCAAAGGATCTGTGTCGAATTTCCAATCCCCCGTATGGAAGATGGTTTTGCCGCCCGCTCGCAACACCAATCCCGCAGGGTCTGGAATCGAATGGGTTAGCGAAATCATCTCAACCGAAAAGCCACCAATCTCTACCGGAGCGTTAAACGGCAAGCCAATCAGTTTTACCTTGGCTTCGGGCAAGTGTTCCTGCAATTTCCCACGGATCAACGCCATGGTGAACGGCGTCGCATAGATCGGGCATTTTAAGCGTTCCCATAAATATGGGATTGCCCCTAGATGATCTTCATGGCCATGGGTGATGACAAGCCCCGCCAAAGCCTTTTTTTGTTTTTCAATAAAACTGAGATCGGGCAAAACAACATCAATGCCCGGCATGGTTTCATCGGGGAAACTGATGCCTAAATCCACCATCAACCATTGATCGTTGTAATGGAACAGATTGGCGTTCATGCCAATTTCCCCAGAACCACCAAGCGGCACAAAGATCAAATCATCTTTTGCCCATTGAATTTGGTTGTTGTTCTTAGATTTTGTCATTGTGCTGCTTTGTGTTTAGCGTAAATCAACGCCATCCCTTTAATGGTCAAATCTGGGTCATGATGGTCAACGCCATCAATCGCCTTAGAGAAAAGTTGGGAGAGACCACCTGTCGCCACCACCGTCATCTCTGCCCCGAAGTCTTTTTTGAGTCGTTTGATCATTCCCTCAACAAGACTAACATAACCGTAATATAGGCCGGAATTCATCGCGTCCACCGTTGTTCGGCCTAAAACCGGCAAATCATCAGACCAAGCCGAGGTTTCAATCAGCGGCAATTGCGCCGCGGCTTGCGCCAAAGCCGTGATGGAAAGATTCACCCCAGGGGCAATCGCCCCACCGATATACGCGCCATCTTTATCGACCAGATCAAACGTGGTGGCCGTGCCAAAATCAATCACCATGGCGGGCAATGGATAAGCCACGACGCCAGCGGTATTCGCTATCCGATCAGCTCCCGCCTGCCGTGGTTCAGGGATTCGTATTTCAACACCATGATCTGACCGCGACGGGTCAATGACAAAACAATCAGCCTTCAAGTGATCTTTCGCCAGCCCCAAATAAGCCCGCAGGCAAGACGGAACCACCGTCGAAATCACCACCCCATCAATATCATCCATGTGATGGCCTGACTTTTCCATGTGGTGATGAAGCCAAAAGGCATGATCTTCAGCCGTACGGTTAGAATCCGTGGCCATCCGCCATTGATCAATTTTCGTTTCGCCGTCAAACAGACCGATGACCGTATTGGTATTGCCGCAATCAATAGCCAGCAGCATGGTAAATCCTTATCGCTATGGAGCATCAACAAGACGCGCTTGCATGACCTCACCTGCAGTCAGTTGATGGTCTACACCATTATCATCCTGAAGACAAAGCCTTCCATCATCCGCAAGGTTGGTGAAAACACCCTCTAGCCGTGTTCCTTCTGCGCGATTTAGGGTCAAACGACAATTCAAATGCGCGGCGGCGTTAAGCCAATCGGCTCGCAATCCTAAAAAACCCTGCGCTGTCCAAGTTTGATAAGCCACGATCAGATGCTCTTCAAACGCTACCATCAATGCAGAAGGCGTAATGATTGGTTCGACATCATGCTGATTCAGCGCCGCCGGCGCCCATCCAGAAACGGTTTCAGGCGGCGCGTTAAGATTAACCCCGCACCCCAATACCACCGCGCCACCTTCGGCTTCTAGCAATAACCCAGCGGTCTTCCCCCCTTGATAGAGAAGATCATTCGGCCATTTCAACCCAAGATCGGTTTTGGGTCGAAACATAGAGACTGCATTATAGAGCGCTAGCCCTGCCATTAATGAAAGGCTAGGCCAATCGCGTTGTTCTCGCTTTGGGCGAAGCAATACCGACAGATAGAAATTACCCTTTGGGGATTGCCAATCACGACCATTCCGGCCTCGGCCTTTGGTTTGAATATGGGCGGTATGCGCGGTGCCTTCACGCGCGTTCTCACGCGCCGCCGCCAACACCAGATCAGACGTGCTGGTGACCACCTCAGACGATGAGATGATCAATCGCTCCATTTCAACCTACACAGCCGCAAGAGTGATGTATGGAATGGTCGTCTCAATCAACTCACGCAAACTTGGCAAGGCAAAAACCAACAACGCGGTGATGGCCGCCATGGTGATAATCACCAGCGTATGGGTGCTGCGTTTGTTGTCATCCAGCGTGTTTTCCAATTCATCCACATACATGACTTTGATGATGCGAATGTAATAGAAAGCCCCAATCACCGAGGTCAAAACCCCAAAGATCGCTAACGGGACATAACCGGCGTTAACCGCCGCTGAAAAGACAAACCATTTGCCGAAAAACCCGCCAAATGGAGGGATGCCCGCCATTGAAAACAAAAAGATCAGCATAGACGCCGCCATGATGGGATGCGTGCGCGAATATCCGGCCAAGTCATTGATCTTGGTGACGGCTTTGCCATCATGGGACAAGGTTAGGATGATCCCGAAAATCCCTAATGAAGAGACGACATAAATCGCCATATACACCATCACCGCGCTGATCCCTTGCGGGGTGGCTGATGACAACCCAACCAGAGCGTATCCCATATGAGCGATGGAGGAATAGGCCATCAGACGTTTAAGATCCGTCTGCATGATCGCCCCTAACGCGCCAATCATCATTGAGGCCAAGGCAATCGCCACCACCACCTGTTGCCAACTTTCCGTGGTTGTCCCCAGCATTCCATAGGAAACCCGAAGGAACAATGCCATCGCCGCCAATTTAGGCACAACCGCAAAAAAGGCCGTCACAATGGTGGGGGAGCCTTCATAAACATCAGGCGTCCACATATGGAACGGTGCCGCAGAAATCTTGAACGCCATTCCTGCCACCAAGAAAACAATCCCGATCACCGCACCCTCGCTTGCACCGCCACTCAACGCCGCGGCAATTTCGGCGTAATTGGTTGATCCGGTAAAGCCATAAATCAATGACGCGCCATAGAGCAACAAGCCCGAGGACAACGCTCCTAATAGGAAATATTTAAGCCCTGCTTCGGAAGACCGGATGCTATCACGCTGCATGGCGGCAATAACATATAGAGGCAGGGATTGAAGTTCTATCCCCATATACAACACCATCAAGTCATTGGCGGAGATCAACACCAGCATCCCAAGCACCGATAGCAACACCAGCAAGGGGAATTCAGGGCGATCCATGCGGTCTGATGACACTTGATTTTGCGCCAAAAGCAAAATAATGCCCGCCCCAGCCAAGACCAGAAGTTTCATAAACACCATAAACGGCGAGGTCACAAATAAAGCACCAAAGGCTAAATTAGGCATATGGCCATAAGATACGATGAGCAACCCTGCCACCACAAAACTGGCGATGGTTAACTTCCGCATTAAAGACGCGGCTTTTCGATCTTCACCACCAAAGGCCGCAACCAGCACAAATAAAATGGACATTCCTGCCAGAAAAATCTCAGCAATCGCGGGGTAATACAGAGACATAGACATTAGTTTGCTCCCCCAGCCGCCATCGCAGCAGCAACTTGATCAATCACCGTCAAAATGGAAGGTTGCATCAAGTCCAACAGACCTGTGGGGAAAACCCCATACCACAACACCAGCGCTGACAATGGAATGAAAATAAAGATTTCGCGGGAATCCATAGGCTTCAAGGCAATCACTTCTGCCTTTTCCGCTTTACCAAAAACCACCCGGCGATAAAGCCAAAGCATATAGGTTGCCCCTAAGACTAGCCCTGTTGCGGTGAAGAAAGCCAACCATGTGCTGGCCTGCCAAGCGCCAACCAAGACCAAGAATTCACCAACAAATCCAGAAGTGCCGGGCAAACCAACAGAAGCCAGCATCATGAACATAAAGAACACCGCGTAACGTGGCATGGAATCGGCAACCCCGCCATAGGCTGAAATCTCGCGGGTATGCAACCGGTCATAAACCACGCCCACCGCAAAGAACAACGCCGCTGAAACCAATCCATGGCTGATCATTTGGAACATAGCGCCAGCAATGCCCTGTTCGGTCATGGTGAAAATTCCCACCGTCACAAAGCCCATATGCGCCACCGATGAATAAGCGATCAATTTCTTCATATCGCTTTGCGCGAGCGCCACCAGCGAGGTGTAAATCACCGCGATGACCGAAAGCGTAAAGATCATCGGCGCAAAATACAGCGAAGCATCAGGAAACATAGGAAGCGAGAAGCGCAAGAAGCCATAGCCGCCCATTTTCAACAAAATCCCCGCCAAGATCATGGAGCCAGCGGTTGGGGCTTCCACATGGGCATCAGGCAACCATGTATGCACAGGCCACATCGGTACTTTGACCGCAAAAGACGCGAAGAACGCCAAGAATAGCCAGGTTTGCACCGAAGGATCAAAATCAAAAGCCGTCAACGCCGGAATATTGGTGGTGCCAGCCTGTCCATACATCACCAGCATGGCAACAAGCATCAAGACAGACCCAAACAAGGTATAAAGAAAGAATTTGAACGAAGCGTAAACCCGCCTTGCGCCACCCCAAATGC
>CAYNQW010000151.1:2047-4588 GCA_964399415.1 uncultured Hyphomicrobiales bacterium | reverse complement strand
TTGGCCTCGATGGGTTGGTCAATAAGGCATTTTTGCCATAGTCTGCCATGGCGATGCCATGATCTTGCCCCTAAATATGGTATATATAAAATGATGTTCAATTATTGTTGATGGAAAGATCGTTATGGCTCACCGAATTGCTCTTGTGGATGATGACCAGCATATCATCACTTCTGTTTCCCTGATGCTTGATGCGGAAGGGTTTGAAGTCGACACCTATAGTGATGGCGAACAGGCGCTGATTGGCCTGCGCCGCCGCCCTGCGGATTTAGCCATTCTGGACATCAAGATGCCGCGCATGGACGGCATGGAATTGCTGTCGAAAATCCGCGAAAACAATCACTTGCCGGTGATTTTCCTGACCAGCAAGGATGATGAATTGGATGAAGCCTTGGGCTTGCGGATGGGCGCGGATGATTACATCACCAAGCCGTTTTCGCAAAGGCTTCTGCTTGAGCGGGTGCGGGCGGTGTTGCGCCGTGCCGAACAAGCCGATCAAACCTCTTCCGAAAACGCCATCAATATTGGCCAATTGTCCATTCAACCGGATCGCCATTCTTGCACTTGGAAAGGCAAAGACGTGAAATTGACGGTCACGGAATTTTTGATTCTTTCGGCTTTGGCGAAACGCCCTGGGGTTGTCAAAAACCGAGATCAGTTGCTGGACGCGGCTTATGGTGAGACCACTTACTTGGACGATCGGACGATTGATAGTCATATCAAACGCCTGCGCCGCAAATTCCGCGATGTGGATCCTGATTTTGATTCGATTGAGACGCTCTATGGAGTCGGGTATAAATATATTGAGGCCTAATCGCCTAACCTGAGACACCCTTTGATAAGGATCAATCATGGCATTGGATGCCCCCAAACCATCGCGGGTTTCTTTGCTGACCTTGCGGATTCTGGTGATCATTGTCTTTCCCACGGCGATGTTTTTCATCGGGCTTTTGCATCTTGATCAATATCGCGCCACGGTGTTGGAATCCGAACTCGATGCGCTCTATCGCCAAGGCAATACACTGGCGCGCACCATTGGACTTGCTGATGCGGAATATTCTGTTCAGGCGCAACGCCGTATTTCGGAATTGACGATTCATCGCGCTCAGCAGTTGATCGCCTCGATCCCGGATGCGCGGATTCGAATTTTCCAGCCCAATGGCACAATGATTATCGACAGCGCCGATGGCGGTGGGTTGTATCCGCAAAACATCAAAGTCACCCCGCGCGATGACATGGTGCAATCCGCCGCCACCCGCTGGTTGCAAAGCATGGTGTCGTCCTTAGCGGCGGTGTTATCGCCGCGAGACAATTACCCGCTTTATCGCGATGGCCGCTATCTTACGGTTGAAGATTTCCCCGCGGTGAAGCCTGCTCTTTTTGGCGAACCAACGCAAATGATCATGCGCGACCGAAAAGGCAAATTGATCCTTGGGGTGGCGTTGCCAATTCGCAATTTGCGGGTGGTGCGTGGGGCGCTTCTGGTCACCGCTTCAGGCGAGCAAGCCGAGTGGAATATCTCCGAGGTGCAATACACGTTCTTTCAGGTGTTCTTTGGGATTTTGATGATCACCATTATTTTGGGGATGTATTTATCGCAATCCATCGTAGGGCCAATCACCACCTTGGCGCGGCGTGCCAATCAAGTGCGGCTCAATCAAGGCCAATCCTTGACCTTACCGGATTTGATCACCCGTCGAGATGAGATTGGCACCTTGGCGCGGGATTTATCAGCCATGACCGATGAATTGAACGCGCGCATGAAAGCCACGGCTTCTTTCGCGGCAGATGTCTCCCATGAATTAAAGAATCCGCTGACGTCTTTGCGTTCGGCGGTGGAAACCATGGCGCGGCTAAACGATAAAGCCCAGCAAGAAAAATTAATGCAGATTATTCTCGATGATGTTGGGCGGCTCAACCGTTTGATCAGCGATATTTCCGCGGCGAGTCGTCTGGATGCGGATTTATCAGAAGCCGAATATGAAACCATTGATCTTGGTGATTTGATTCGTAATTTTATTAATTCGCGCCGTTTGACCCTGGACGGTCAACACTCTGTCGCCGTGCAATTCCGAATCCCCAAAACGCCAGTGATGGCACGGGTGGTGGTGGATCGGTTGGTGCAGGTCTTGGATAATCTTTTTGTGAACGCGACTTCCTTCAGCCCTGAAGGAGGCATCATCATGATCACCCTTCAGCGCAAAGGAGATGAAGCGGTGATCGTAATGGCGGATGATGGCCCTGGCATTCCAGACAACAAACGCGACACGATTTTTAACCGCTTTTATTCCGAACGTCCGGAAGGCGAAACATTTGGCCGTCATTCAGGGTTAGGGTTGTCGATCTCGCGGCAGATTATCGAAGCGCTGGGCGGGCGGATCACCGCCAACAATCGCAAACGCCGCCGTGGCGTCTTCAAAACCGGTGCTGAAATGATGATCACCTTACCGATTGTCAAAGCCGCCAAAAGAAAATGATCGCCCGCGTTTGATCTGACTTCTGAAGTTTTCGTCAATGGTGTATAAAACCTTATGACTGAAA
>CAYNQW010000151.1:0-1947 GCA_964399415.1 uncultured Hyphomicrobiales bacterium | reverse complement strand
ATCAGCATCTCCTGAATTGGTGCTGATTGTTGGCCTTGCTGGTGCAGGCTATTCGACCGCGTTGAATATCTTAGAGGATGTTGGGTTTTCGGCGGTGGATAACCTGCCCTTTGCCTTGATCAGTCAGATCATCAGCCTTGAGGTGGAAACCAACGCTAAAAAATTGGCGGTTTCCGTCGATAGCCGCACGTCAGGGTTTGACGCCAACGGGTTGATCGCGTTGATGGCGGATCTTCGGCATCGGCTGGGGGATCGCGTCAGGTTGGTGTTTCTCACCGCGTCTGAGGTTGAATTGGCACGGCGGTTTAACGCCACGCGCCGCCATCACCCGCTTGATGATAACGACGAAGGGTTAACCGGCGCTATTCGCCGCGATTGGCAGCAATTGGAAAAGATCAATGCCATCGCCGATATCGCCATCGACACTTCAGGCACAAGCCCGACGCATTTTCGGACGGCCTTATTGGCTCAATTGGGGGTTCTGCCAAAAGGCAAATTGCCGGTGCTGGTCAGCAGTTTTTCATATCGGCGCGGCATCCCTAGCGACACCGATATGGTCTTGGATATGCGGTTTCTTGATAATCCGCACTGGCAGCCTGATCTTGCGCCCTTGACGGGTCTTGATGAAGCGGTGGCGAATTTTATCAAAGCCCATGAGCGATTTGACGCCACCATGGCTTCCCTGAAGGCGATGCTAAACGAAATGTTGCCGCGGTTTGCCGCGGAAGGGCGGCCTCAATTTAGCATTGGTTTTGGCTGCACGGGAGGACGCCATCGCTCAGTCTTTACAGCAGAATTCGTGGCAGAAATGATTCGCGCCATGGGGCATGAGGTTCGCGTAAAGCATCGTGAATTATAACCATATAAAACGGGCGAAGATTGCTTTTAACGGCAGGGTTTGATATATGAATTCCACATTCAAATGAACGGTGATGAACAATGACAATGGATTACAGTGTAGCAGATATTAGCCTCGCCGAATGGGGGCGCAAAGAAATTGCAATCGCGGAAGTGGAAATGCCTGGTTTGATGGCGCTCCGTGATGAGTATAAAGGAAAGAATCCTCTTCGAGGCGCGCGCATCGCCGGTTGTTTGCACATGACGATTCAAACCGCTGTTTTGATCGAAACCTTGGCGGATCTCGGTGCTGATATTCGCTGGTCATCGTGCAATATTTTTTCCACGCAAGATCAAGCCGCTGCTGCCATTGCTGATAGCGGCATCCCTGTTTTTGCCCATAAAGGCGAAACCCTTGAAGAATATTGGGCTTTTGTTGATAAAATCTTCGATTGGTCTGATGGCGCGCCAGCCAATATGATTCTCGATGATGGTGGTGATGCCACCATGTATATCTTGCTTGGCGCGAAAGCAGAGGCGGGCGAAACCATTATTGCTGAGCCGACTTCAGAAGAAGAAAAATACCTCAAGGCGCAAATCGAAAAGCGTTTGGCGGCTAGCCCGGGATGGTTCACCGCCCAGCGTGATGCCATTAAAGGCGTGTCTGAAGAAACCACCACCGGCGTGCTGCGCCTCTATCAATTGGCGGAAAAGGGCGAATTACCCTTCCCAGCCATCAATGTTAATGACAGCGTGACCAAGTCTAAATTCGATAATCTTTATGGCTGTCGGGAATCGCTGGTTGATGGCATTCGCCGCGCCACCGATGTGATGCTGGCTGGTAAAGTTGCTGTGGTTGCGGGTTATGGTGATGTGGGCAAAGGTTCTGCGGCTTCCTTGCGTCAAGGCGGCGCTCGCGTCATGGTCACTGAAATTGACCCGATTTGCGCCCTGCAAGCGGCGATGGAAGGCTATGAAGTCGTCACCATGGATGACGCGGCGAAGAAGGCTGACATTTTCGTCACCGCTACCGGCAATAAAGACGTCATCAACCTTGACCATATGCGTGACATGAAAGACCGCGCGATTGTTTGTAACATCGGCCATTTT
>CAYNQW010000150.1:0-4609 GCA_964399415.1 uncultured Hyphomicrobiales bacterium | reverse complement strand
TTTTCGATGACTGTTGTGGTTGAGATATTCACCACCGCCGGCGACAATTGTTCCGCGAGGTCAGCAAAACTCTCTGGTCGGTCACTGTGAGCGTGAACCGGCACAATGGTAATAACGAATGCCACCACCGACATCATCGTCACAAAAGGGCGCATGAAGGTAGGCTTTGACTGTATCATGGTCTTCTCCATAGAAACGATATGCGTTGACACCACCACAACAAGATGGCCGAGATAGGGCAAGACATAGGAAATCTTGCCTCATTTCGCCTGAACAGAGGGTTCTGTTCAGGCTTAGATTGTTTTACTTTGCCGCTTCGCCAGATTTGCTGCCAAAGAAGCGGAAGAATTCACTATCCGGAGACAGCACCAAGGACGTGCCTTGTTCCGAGAAGGTTTTGCGATAAGCCTGCATCGACCGATAGAAAGAGAAAAAGTCTTTGTCCTGACCGAAGGCGTTTGCATAAATTTCAATTGATTTGGCATCACCCTCACCGCGAAGGATCTCACTTTGGCGGCGAGCTTCAGCCACCATCACGGTGCGTTGCTTATCGGCATCGGCGCGAATCTTCTGCGCTTCTTCCTCACCGGTTGCGCGGAATTCTTTCGCTTCACGTTCACGCTCGGATTTCATTCGGTTAAAAATGTTTTGCGAGGTGGCATCAGGATAATCCGCCCGGCGAATACGCACGTCAATGATCTCAAGGCCGAGTGAATTTGCCGATACATTAACCTCTTCACGAATGCTAGTGGTCAGACCACTGCGTGATTCAGACAAAATATCAATCAAAGTAGCGCCACCAAGAACACGACGCACCGACGAATCCACAATAGCATCCAAGCGCTGTTCCACGCCCAGCACATTGCGTACAGTTTGATAGAACAGCAATGGGTTAATGATCCGGTAACGCGTGTAGGTATCCACTTCCAGACGCTTCTGATCAGCAAGGATTACCTCATCGCTATCGGAAGACACCAAGGACAGCACGCGGTTTTCATAAAACACAACGTTCTGGATGAACGGAATTTTCCAATTTAACCCCGGTTCTTGCAGGGTGCGCTTCGGCTCACCAAATTGCAGGACGATGCCCTGCTGGGTTTGCTGCACGATAAATAGGCCATTCAGGGCAACAAAAGCAGCCGCAACTAGCGTGATAATGGAGATGGTTGACGCTCTCATCAGTCGGTTCTCCTATTGGGGTTTCTTATTGAGTTCAGACAGCGGTAGGAATGGCACTACGCCTGATCCTGATGCGTCCTGATCAATGATGATCTTGTTAACATTGCCGAGAATTTCTTCCAGCGTTTCGATATAGATACGTTCTTTGGTGACGTCTTTGCTCATCAGATAGGCATCATAAATTTGTTGGAAACGCGACGCGTCACCCTCAGACCGGCTCACCACTTCGGCGGCATAGGCTTCGGCTTCGGCGACAATTTGCGCGGCTTCACCACGCGCCCGCGGCACCACATCATTGCGATAGGCTTCGGCTTCGTTCTTCAGGCGGTCTCTATCCTGACGAGCACGCTGCACTTCGTTGAAGGCGTCGATCACATCGGCTGGCGGATCAACCGCCAAGAGCTGAACATCACGAATAATAATGCCGGTTTCATAATCATTCATCAAGATTTGCAACCGCTGTTTGACCAATTGTTGAATTTGCTGACGACCATCGGTTAGGGCAAATTGAATATCCACCCCGCCGATCACTTCACGCATCACCGCTTCAGCCGCGACTTTGGCGGTTTCATCAGGATCAGCCAAGTTGAACAAATATTGCCCCGCATCGCCTATCCGCCAGAACACCACAAAGTCGATATCCACAATATTCTCATCGCCAGTGATCATTTGACTTTCAGAAGCAACATCACGGCGGCCATTGGTTCCATCACGGCCAAGCGTTCGGAAACCAACGTCGATGCGATTATCACGGGTTACTTCCGGGGTCATGACGCTTTCGATGGGATACGGCAAATGATAATGCAAGCCCGGTGATGTGGTTGACGTCCATTCGCCAAACCGCAAGACAACGCCCTGCTGTTGAGGGTTAACGCGATAAAAACCGCTCAAAAGCCATAACGCCACGAACACCAGCAAACCGATCAACCATAATTTTTTCCCGCCAAGACCGCCAGGGATCATTTTGGTAAATTGATCGCGGCTTTGGCGCAGCATATCGTCGAATTCAGGGGGTCTTCCGCCCCCTTGTCCGCCGCCGCTTGGCCTGCCGCCTGTTTTTTTAGGGCCGCTTCCCCAGGGGCTGCCGTTATTTGAGCCGCCTGATCCGTTGCCGTTACCGCCGCTTCCTTGATTGTTCCAGGGCATATGTCTCTCCGGTGATCACCGTTTATAGTCGTTTTCAAATGATGGAATGATCTTTCGTGAAGATCAATCTTGTAATCTTGTTTCGCACTTACATATTTGTATTGTGCCGTCGGTTTTCAACCAATAGGGTGGCACTTCATGATGATTTTTTAACCAAGAGACCCGAGATGACCACTCCGCTGACTGAAGATATGATCCTTAACGCTCTTAAAAACGTCTCGGTGGAGGGCAGTTCGGTCGATCTTGTTGCCACGGGTCACGTTTCCGGTGTCGTGATTAAAGATGGTAATGTGGGGTTCAGCCTTGAAGTTGACCCTGAAGATGCTGACGCCATCCAGCCGCTTCGCATCGCAGCGGAACAAGCGGTTAGCGCCATCCCAGGGGTGTTATCAGCGACGGCAATGCTAACCGCCCATCGAAAACCTGAACCCCATGGCCACCATAACCATGATCACAATCATGATCATGGCCCAAGCGTAGGCGGCGGCATCGGGCAAGGCGCCATGCATACCCCTGCTAAACACGTAATCGCCGTCGCTTCGGGCAAAGGCGGGGTTGGCAAATCAACCACCGCGATCAATCTCGCGCTTGCTATACAAGCCCAAGGGCTGAAGGTTGGTATTTTGGATGCGGATATCTATGGCCCTTCATTGCCTCGCCTTACGGGAATTAAGCAAAAGCCAACCACGGAAAATAAAAAACTTGTGCCGTTAGAAGCCTTTGGCCTGAAGGTCATGTCGATTGGGTTTCTAATGGCGGAAGATTCGCCAACCATCTGGCGCGGGCCAATGGTTATGTCTGCCCTTGAACAAATGCTTAAAGACGTGCTTTGGGGTGATCTTGATGTGCTGGTGATCGATATGCCCCCGGGCACTGGCGACGCGCAGCTCACCTTATCACAGCGGGCAAAATTGGCGGGCGCGGTGATCGTTTCAACCCCACAGGATCTAGCGCTGATCGACGCCCGCAAAGGGCTTAATATGTTCCATAAAGTCGGGGTGCCGGTATTGGGGCTGATTGAAAATATGAGTTATTTCATCTGCCCGTCTTGCGGTGATGAATCTCATATCTTTGGTCATGGCGGCGCGGAAGCCGAAGCCAAACGCCTTGGCTTACCTTTCTTGGGCAAAATCCCGCTTGAGATGGATATTCGAGCCACCGCCGACGCGGGCACGCCGATTGTCAACAGCCAACCCGATAGCCCTCACGCCCAACGCTATCTGGATATAGCCAAATCAGTGGTTGATCGCCTTGATGCGGCGGCACCGGCTGCGCCTAAAATCACCATCAATTAAGATTGATCAATTGATCCACCGTTGTTAAGGCGTCACACGCTCAAGTTGCACAAAGGCGTGAGCCGGGACGTCATCCTGTGCGGGGTGATCTTCGCGCCCGACCTCTTGCCATTGGTTGGGGTTTAACGCTGGGAATGTTGCATCACCATCCGGCGACAAATCAATTTCGGTTAGGTCTATTCGATCGGTGCGCGGCAAAAATGCCGAATAAATCTCACCGCCACCAAAGATAATGATTTCTTTTTCACGGCTGGCATCGTCATCAATCCAAGCCGCGGCTTTGGCGATAGCATCATCGAGATCGCTGGCGGTGATCACCCCATCAGCAGACCAAGATGATTGCCGGGTTAAAACAATCGTCCCCCGCCCGGGCAAGGGTCGGCCAATCGACAAATAGGTGCGCCGCCCCATGATAAGCGGCCTGCCCATGGTGAAGGCTTTGACTCGTGGCAAATCGCCGGGCAAATGCCAAAGCAATTTTTCACCATCACCGATAACGCGATTTCGCGCCATCGCCACCACCGCCGTCACCGGATAGGGGTTGCTCATCATATCCTCCTATACCGACACCGCCGCGGCAATATGCGGGTGAGGATCATAGCCGGTGATCTTAATGTGGTCATAAGTAAAATCTTCAAGCGCATCTGGCGGGTTCACGAATTCCAATTGCGGCAAGGCGCGCGGCGCGCGTTGCAATTGTTCTTCGGCGGCATCCAGATGGTTGAGATAAAGATGCGCATCCCCCATGGTATGGACGAAATCCCCCACGCCCAAGCCAGCGACATGCGCCACCATATGCGTCAGCAAGGCATAAGACGCGATATTAAACGGCACGCCTAAAAAGACATCGGCACTGCGCTGATAAAGTTGGCAAGAAAGCCGCCCTTCCGCGACATAAAACTGAAAGAGGCTGTGGCACGGCGGCAAAGCCATATCCCCCACATCAGCAGGGTTCCATGCTGAAACCAAAAGCCGGCGCGAGTCTGGAT
>CAYNQW010000149.1:0-4627 GCA_964399415.1 uncultured Hyphomicrobiales bacterium | reverse complement strand
CAACGATTTGCTGTCCGGTAATATAGGCCGCCTCATCCGACGCGAAGAAAAGCGCCGCGTTGCCGATATCAGCGACCGCACCAAGACGCTTGAGCGGAATTGATGCGGCCATGGTGTCAAGATACTCCTGACCGAGGTCTTGCAAACCCTCAGTATAAATATTGCCTGGCATCACCGCATTGATTGTCGTGTTGTAACGCGCCAATTCCATACACGCCGTGCGCATGAAACCAAGCTGCCCCGCCTTCGACGCGCCGTAATGCGCCCAGCCCGGAAAACCAGTGATTGGTCCGGTAATTGACGAGGTCAGGATTACGCGGCCCTTTCCGGCCTTTTCGAAATAGGGAATGCAGGCTTTCACGGTCAAAAAAGCGCTGCGCAGGTTTGTACCCATGACCTGATCCCATTCCGCGGGATCCATCTCGACCATTTTAGTCTGAGGAAATGCTCCGGCATTGGCACAGAGGACATCAACGCCACCAAAGGCAGCAGCGGTCGACTCAACCATTTTCTGCACGCTGTTCCAGTCGCTGACATCGCATGTTGTGTGGTGAACATCGCACCCTTGTGCATTGAGTTCAGCAGCGGCCGTCTTGGCAGCGGCTTCACCACGCGCTGCGATCATTACACGAGCGCCCTGACGGGCAAAGACCTCGGCGATACCGCGGCCAATCCCCTTTGAACCACCGGTTACAATGACCGATTTTCCTTTGATCGATGTTAGCATTAATCCCTCCCTTATCCTTCGTTCATGTGTGTTCTGGCTTGTTTCATCATGCGTACCAGATGCACAACCGCCAACGCGGCTATGATAACAAAAAGTGACACCGAAATCGACAGCATGCCCACCGTTGGCACAAGCGGTGAATAGCCTGAGATCATCTTCGCATAGAGCCATTCAGGCATTGTCAGGTCGGCACCAGTTGTGAAAAGCGATAGCGGAAAATTGCCCCAACTTAACAGAAAAGCGAACAGTCCCGCCGATATCACGCCCGGCATCAGTAGCGGTAATGTAACCTCGCGGAAGATGGTGAAAGTCGAAGCGCCCATGTCGCGTGCCGCCTCTTCTAGGGATGAATCAAAGCTGTAGGCCCGGATCGCAATAATCAGCGTCGTAATGGGTGAAATCCAGACAAGGTGCGAGATAATTGCCGTCTTCCAGGTTGGAATTACGCCAAGAGAATTGAACCAGATCAGAAGTGCCAACCCCAAAACTGCCTGAGGAAAGAAGATTGGCAACAGAATGACTTTCTGGAATAAACGGCGAAACCTCCAGTTATAGCGTGCGAACGCCAGCGCACCAAAAAAGCCAAGCACCATCGAGATAATTGTCACAATTGACGCCACCTTCAGCGAGATAATCACCAGGTCAGTAACGGTGTCACTTTCGAATGCCTTGGTGTACCATTTGAAGGAATAGGCCTTGATCGGAAAAGTCAAATACCGGGCCTTTGAGACCGAGGCGAAGCTCACCGAAAGTAGCGGAAGATAGAGAAAGATAATCGCCAAGATACCATAGGCGAACAGGACAATTTTGGTGCTACGGCTGGGTTTCATGATTGTTTGCGCCCCATAATCGTGTCGATATCGACCCGCGAGATGCCAAAGACTGCAATCGTTGCAATGATCATGATTAATAGCATCGACAGAGCCGAGCCAAGCGGCCAGTTTTGCCCATAGGTAAAGGCGGTCTCAATATCGTCAGCGAGGACGATAACCGTCTGCCCGCCCAAAAGCTTGGACTCGGCAAGCGCACCTGCGGCCAGAACAAAGCTGAGCAATGTGCCAACAACGATCCCCGGTGTTGCCAGAGGTAGTTCGATTTCACGAAGCACCTGCCATCGCGTGGCGCCCAAATCAAAAGCAGCCTGACGGGTATCTTCCGGGATCATCGCAATCCCCTGCATCAGAGGAAACAACATGAACGGAAAATAAACATAAACCAGCCCAAAAATGATGATTGGGACATTGTAAAGTGCGCCTTCAAATCCAATCCCGGTGTAGTGGCGTAACATGCCTTCGATCAACCCGCCCTTCATCAGGGTCAAAAGCCAGCCAAACAGTCGGATGTTTTCCGACACAAACAGACTGACAACCACGGCGATCGTAATGATCAAGGTGAAGCGATTGAAAACCTTGGCCATCGCATATGCCAGCGGCCAACAAAGAAGAAAGAGCAGAACCGTTGAACTGAAGGCCAGGACAAGCGACCAGAAAAGCGATTTCAGATACCCCTGAACAAAGATTGCGGTGTAACTGCTGAAATCCGGCACAGCCAGAAGGCTGAAGGATTTCTGCGGCATAATCGAGTAGACGCCAATGACCAGAAGCGGGGCCACAAAAAATGCCACAAGCAGGATCAGAACCGGTGCCGCGGAAAAATGTGCGATGCGCTTGTTCAGTCGATCCATCGGTTTGCTCCTGCCCTCGCTATTCACCCACAATCAGATGACAATCTGACATCGCCCAACTGAGCGTGCATTGATCACCTGGTTTGCCGTCAAACATGTCCATGCGAAGCTTTTCAACAGTGACAACATCCATGCCAATTGCCTCGACCTCATATTGGATCCTCGAACCAAGTTCATAATCTTGCAGAACCCGCCCTCCAACAGAAAAGTCGGCTCCCTTGTCTTTGCCGAAGGCAATGAATTCAGGGCGCACGACAATGGTGCCACGGGTGGCATTCGCCTTTTTGAGCTTGCCGGAAATATCCTTCTTGACTGATTCCGAGAGTACGATCTCACCCGGGCCAGACAACCCGTTGGCTTCAACTTTGAAAGGAATCAAATTGACCTCGCCCATGAATTCCGCAACGAAACGGCTCACCGGACGTGAATAGATCTCGCGTGCCGGATCGATCTGCTCAAAAACACCGGCCTTCATGATGGCAATGCGGTCAGACATAACCATGGCCTCTTCAAGAGAATGTGTGATGTAAACAAATGTTTTACCGGTTTTCTCATGAAGCGCTTTAAGTTCCTTTTCCAGCGTTTTACGCAACCGGTAATCAAGTGCCGAGAGCGGCTCGTCAAAAAACAGAATTTCCGGATCAAAAGCCAGAGCGCGAGCCAAAGCAACGCGCTGGCGTTCACCGCCTGAGCATTCATGAATGCGCTTGCCATAATAGGATTGCGGCAGCCGCAACAAATCCAGAAGCTCAAGCGCCTTTTCCCGGCGCATCTCCGAACCAACACCCCGGATTTTCAGTGAAAATTCGATATTCTCGCCGACAGATCGATGCGGAAACAGGGCCAGTGACTGGAATACCATGCAGGTTGGACGCTTGTTGGCGGGGAGCTTGTCGATGCGCTCATTACGCAGCCAAATTTCACCCTTCGATGGTTCATCCATTCCGACCATCAGCCGGATCAGCGTGGTCTTTCCGCTACCTGATGGGCCCACTATTGTCAGAAACTCGCCTTCTTCTATGTCCAGGCTTATATCCTTAATCGCCTCAAAGGCGCCAAAATTCTTGCGGATATTTTTCAATTGAAGGATTGGGTCAGACATCCCGCGAATACCTCTGTGCGGGGTCTGGCAGCAAATGATGCCAGACCCTCTTGCTTTAGTGACTAGCTACGCTTCGCTTCGCTGTAGATTTTGATGAGCTCGTCGTAGGAGGGGACGATCTGATAATCCAACGAGCGGTCCATCTCCTCAGCTAGGCTGTCCATCTGAATGGCGTCAAGCTCATCACTGTCGAACAGGTTCATCACTTTCGGGTTAGCCATCTGGCTGACCGGGTTGTATGTGCCTTCGGCAAAGGCTACCGCCTTGCAGATTTCAGGCTTTTGCACATATTCGAGGAAATCCTCGGCAATATTTGACGGGTTCGGATTGCTAACCAGTGAGGTCAATTCAACCCAGACAACGCCACCCTTACCGCCAACAGGGCCTGAATTTGGCGTGATGGCGCGAACATTCGATGCCCCGTCAAGCCGCGCAGGTGAAGCGGTGTAGGTACCGCCTGTGAAGTAGGCATCAATCTCGCCATTAATAAGGGCCAGATTCATTGCTACAAGGTCATCTGTCAGCATCTTTGCCCCGCCAAAGATGGCTTCGGCGGTCTTCCTGAATGTGGCCAGACCAGCAGCATCCATTGGTTCAAACGGGTTCTGGTCACCGGTCAGGGCCATATGCATGACGTTCCAGTTATCATAAGTGAGGATGCCATAGCGGCCCTTCATCTTCGGATCCAGGAACAGTTTCCAGCCCTGATCCTCGGCAGTAGCACGACTGATCTTGTCCGTGTTCACGACGAAGGAGAACGGACCATAGCGCTGCGGCATGCCGATCAAATCGCCATTGTCGGCCAACGCCAATGGATAAGGCGCTTTGAACTCGGGTAGCATTTGATCAAAATACGGCATGAACCGGTCTTTATTGAGCGGCTTGATAAGGCCTTCGGGATACAACTGGCCCCGGGCCCATGGCTGGTTGACGTTGATAAGATCCCAGACATTGGTTTCACCAGCGCGCAGCTTGTTGATCATGTCAGGGTCGGACGTGCCGCTTTCCGCGCGCACAGTTGCGCCGGGGTTCATTTTGCGAAACGGACTAAGCACCTCGTCGGTGTTGTAACCTTCCCAGCACAGGATGTTCAACTCGTTGCGCGCGGCGAACG
>CAYNQW010000148.1:0-4665 GCA_964399415.1 uncultured Hyphomicrobiales bacterium | reverse complement strand
TGGGCAATCTCCCATCTGTGCCAACACGAACCCCTTATTATTGCGCGGGATGCCCACATAATTCTTCCACCAAAGTCGGTGCCGGTGAAATCGCGGGCATGGGCATTGGGTGCCATTCGATTAGTGGTTTTCTGACGCCGGACAACATCACGAATTTTTCTCAGATGGGTGGGGAAGGGGCGTTTTGGATTGGTCGTGCGCCGTTTTCAAGCCTTGACCATACGCTTCAAAATATGGGCGATGGCACCTACACCCATTCGGGTTATTTGGGCATTCGCGCTGCGGTGGCGGCGGGGGTCAATATGACCTTCAAAATTCTTTACAATGATGCCGTGGCGATGACCGGCGGCCAAGATGCGGCTGGCGGCAGTGAACCTTATTCCGTTGCTCAACAATTGCACGCTGAAGGCGTCCATAAAATTGCTGTTGTTACTGATCAGATCAACACAACAAAAGCGGCTGGCCTTTGGCCTGATGGAGTCAGTTTTCACCACCGCCGTGATTTGTTGTCGGTGCAAGATGACTTAAGCAAAGTCAAAGGCGTCTCTGCCCTGCTTTTTATTCAAACTTGCGCGGCCGAATTGCGCCGCCGCCGCAAACGCGGAAAAATTGCTGATCGCGCCGAACGACTTTTAATCAATGAATCGGTTTGTGAAGGTTGCGGCGATTGCGCGGTGAAATCAAATTGCGTGGCGGTCAAACCGGTGATGCATCCCGAAGGCATCAAACGACAAATTGATCAATCGACTTGCAATAAAGATTATTCCTGCAATGAAGGGTTCTGCCCAAGTTTTGTCAGCATCGTTCCAAAAGGGAAAATGGCCGCTGCCGCTCGACCATCTTTGCCCGATGAAAAGACCTTGCCTAACCCCCCCAAACATAAGCCGGGGATCAGCAATATTTATATCGCGGGTATTGGCGGAACGGGGGTGTCCACCTTATCGGCGATGCTGGTGATGGCGGCGCGATTGGATGGTCACTTCGCGCAAGCGGTGAACAACACAGGCCTATCGCAAAAAAATGGTGGTGTAACAGCACAATTAAGAATGTCGCCTGATACGCCTTTGCAGACAAGGATGGTGCGATTGCCGCCTCGTTCCGCCGATCTTCTCTTGGGTTGTGACGCGGTGGTGGCCGCCAATGATCAAGCCCTGAAGAGCGTTGATTCAGACCGCACCACCGCGATCATCAATGCTCGGGTTGATCCTGTGGGGGTGGCCGGTGTTGGCACGGGGCAAGTGGTGGATGATCAGCTGCTGTTAAACCGCTTTGAAGCGGTGGTTGGGCGCGGAAAGCTGATCCATCAAAATGTCGCTGTGATGGCTGAACGCTTGCTGGGGTCAACCACCACCGCCAATGTCATGTTGTTGGGGGTGGCGATGCAAAAAGGTTTAATTCCGGTCAGTATCGCCGCCATGGAAGAAGCCCTGCGGCTAAACGGTGTTGCGGTCGATGACAACCTCAAGGCTTTTGCTTGGGGGCGGTGGCTTGCCCATGATCCGGATCAAGTGATGACCGCCGCCGCCATGATGCCTCAGGCTCTGCCCGCACTTGATCATAAGCCGGCTGTTGATGCGGTGGCGTATTTTGCCGCGCGCTTAGGGGAATATCAGGATGCCGCTTATGCCAAGCGTTATCGCCAAATCGCTCAGGGGGTGATTGATGCCGTGGCGGCGTTTGACCCTGATGATGATCGGCTAGCGCGGAAAGCGGCACGCGCGATTTATCGCTTGATGGCGATCAAAGATGAATATGAAGTGGCGCGGTTGATGACATCGGCTGAATTCAAAAACACTATTGATCACCAATTTGGGGGCGCTGCTTCATTGCATTATAATCTTGCACCACCCCTGCTTGGGTTTTTGAAAAACCGCGATGGCACGCCAAAGAAATTCCGCTTTGGTGGGTGGATGGGTTCAGTGTTTAAGGTGTTGGCGGCCATGAAATCTGTGCGCGGCACGGCTTTTGATGTCTTTGGTTATGGTCGAGAACGCCGCCGCGAATGGGCTTTCCGCGATGATCATTTGCGGCATCTCAGCAAAATGACGCCAATCCTCAATGCTAAAAATGCAGATCAATTTGAAGCAGTGCTTGATGCCTTGCTCGCGGTGCGAGGCTATGGCCATATCAAATCTGCATCCATGGATGCCGCCGAAGCTAGCCTTGCTGACCTAGCCGCTGGCCTAGCCATGGTGGAGACAACCGAAAACCGGTCGAAGAAAGCCTCATAGAAAGGGACCCAATGATTACCCCAAAACTTTATTTTACCCGCGAAGAATTTGCCGCAAGGGTCAATCGCAGTCGTGAAGAAATGCAACGCCGTGGTCTTGAGGTGCTGATCATCAGCGACCCGTCTAATATGGCATGGCTGACCGGATATGACGGTTGGTCTTTTTATGTTCATCAATGCGTTGTGCTGGGGCTTGATGGTGAACCGATTTGGTTTGGCCGTGGTCAAGATGCCAATGGTGCGCTTCGCACCTGCACCATGCATCCTGATCATATCATCGGTTATGAAGACCATTATGTGCAATCCACCGAACGACATCCTATGGATGATCTGTCGCGCCGCATGATTGACTGGGGTTGGGGCAGTAAAAAAATCGGTGTTGAGATGGACAATTACTGGTTTACCGCCGCCGCCTATCAATCCTTGCAAGCGCATCTTCCAAACGCGTCTTTTCACGATGCCACGGGGTTGGTGAACTGGATGCGGGCGGTCAAATCTGATCAAGAACTCGATTATATGCGCAAAGCTGGCCAGATTGTCAGCAAAATGCATCATCGCATCATCGACAAGGTTGAACCCGGCATGCGGAAAGTTGATCTGGTGGCTGATATTTATGACGCAGGGTTGCGCTTTGATGAAGGTCTTGGTTTTGGAGGGGATTACCCGGCTATTGTGCCTCTCCTGCCATCAGGGTCAGATGCCGCCGCGCCGCATTTGACATGGGATGATCTGCCCATGCAATCGGGACAGGGAACATTTTTTGAAATTGCTGGTGTGGTTCATCGCTATCACTGCCCCTTGTCGCGGACGGTTTTCTTGGGGACGCCTCCTCAAGATATGCTGGATGCTGAACAAGCCGTGCTGGAAGGGATGGAAAAAGGCCTTGAAGCCGCGCGTGCAGGCAATATGTGCCAAGATATTGCTGAAGCCTTTTTCGGCACATTGGAGCGATACAATATCATCAAAAACAATCGCGCGGGCTATGCCATTGGCTTGTCTTATCCGCCGGATTGGGGTGAGCGCACCATGTCAATCCGCCGAGGCGATACTTCGGTTTTGCAAGAAAACATGACCTTCCATTTCATGACAGGGTTGTGGATGGAAAACTGGGGGCTTGAGATCACCGAAAGTATTGTGATTAAAAATGGCGCGCCGGAATGCCTTGCTGATGTCTCGAGGCAAATGGTGGTCAAGTCATGACCGCTCCATCTAAACCTGCGAAAAACCCAATCACGCCAACCATCCCTTTTGACCAAGATGGGGTGCATCACGGCTTCTTACGCCTTCCCCATAGTCATAACGCGTCGGCTTGGGGCAATCTGATGATCCCCATCACCGTTATCAAAAGTGGCGATGGGCCAACAGCTTTGATGACCGGGGCTAATCATGGCGATGAATACGAAGGGCCAGTGGCGTTGCAGAATCTTGCCGCAAGCCTGAAGCCTGAAGAAATTACTGGGCGGGTGATCATTGTCCCCTATATGAATTATCCAGCGTTTCGAGCGGCAACACGCACCTCTCCGATTGATGGCGGTAATATGAATCGCATTTTCCCGGGCAAGCCTGATGGCACCGCCACTCAGAAAATTGCCGATTATTTTGAAACACAATTGGTGCCTTTGGCGGATTTGGTGTTGGATTTTCACTCTGGCGGTAAGACCCTTGATTTTGTGCCATTTGCGGCATGCCACCGCTTGCCTGACGCCAATCACGAAGCCCGATGCAACGAAGCGATGATGGCCTTCAACGCCCCATATTCGATGACCCTGCTCGAAATTGACAATGTGGGGATGTATGACACGGCGGTGGAAAATCAGGGCAAGGTTTTTGTCAGCACCGAATTGAGCGGCGGCGGTTCGATCTCTGCCAAGACTGCGGGCATTGCTCTGCGTGGCGCGCGGAATCTGCTTATCCACGGGGGCATCCTTGCAGGCAAGATCGAGCTCCATCCTACCACTATTTTGGATATGCCGGATGGCGATTGTTTTTGCTTTGCTGAAACAGAAGGCTTGTTGGAAATCTGTGTTGATCTTGGTGAGACGGTCGCTAAAGGCGAAACCATCGCTCAAATCTGGCCTTTGGATCGTTCCGGGGTTGCGCCAACGCCCGTTCAAGCCAAACGAAGCGGGGTCTTGGCTGGCCGTCATTTCCCAGGATTGGTGGCGATGGGGGATTGCTTGGCGGTGATCGGGGTGGTGGTGTCCTAGGCAAGGGGTCTAAATCTATCCTTTTGGATAGGTTTACAGCCTTATAGCCCGCCTATATTCTTTTGACATGAGCAACCTTGCTTTTGACACCCATAAATTTGTTCGCGACTTGACCAAGGCGAAGATGCCAGAAGAGCAAGCGGAGGTCTTGGCGCAGCACTATGCCAATTTGCTTAACGATCGTTTGGCCACCAAGGACGACATCCAAGCGCTCAGAAAAGACATGAT
>CAYNQW010000147.1:0-4667 GCA_964399415.1 uncultured Hyphomicrobiales bacterium | reverse complement strand
GCGCTTTTGGTGATTTATGAAGGTCGCTTCCGTCCTGAAGGCATGCAAGTCGAAAGTTTTGTCGAATATCAGCGTGATAAAATTCGCCGATCCCTAGACCATATTGCTCAACAAAACCTCACCTATAGCAATGGCGCTATGCCGGATATGGGTGAAATCGGCTTGGCCTGTTGCTTGGATTATTTGGATTTCCGCAAGCAGTTGAATTGGCGTGACCATGCTCCAGATTTGGCCGCTTGGATGACCGATTTCGCGGCTGCTGTGCCGGGGTATCACGCGACATTGCCGCCGGAAATTGACCCCGCGCCATGGCGGTAATGATCTGATCCTTTCGCAGGTTGTTAACCCTTGTGGATAATTGAGAAGCCCTGATTGCCATGATAAATCTGCATTTTTGCAGGAGTTTAGTATGGTTGATGTCAGTGGTTTAATGCAACGTCTCTGCAACGGTGAACAAGATGATATTGGCATGGTGAACCATGTCGAAGATCATCGCTGGATCGTTGGTGATCACGATCTCTTTCCCATTCATGTGGAAAAACTGGCAAGCGAACAGGGGGTTTTGCTTTACGCAACGATTTTGCGTGAGACGTCAGAGCCTGTTTATTTGCCGTTGATCAGCACCTTGTTTATCGAAGGCATATCGGGGCATAGTCTTGGTCGGTATGGCATTTGCTCAGGGCCTATATCCTTGTCTTTGTATCAAAAACTTGATCTCGGCGAAGCGAATGGGCTGGAACAATTGAAATCCCAGATCGCTTGTCATCGCTTGCTGGTGGAATGTTTCCTTGAAACGGAAATCACCAATCCAGAAGTTAAAGACCCGGTTTCTGCCGATCAAGGGCTTGATCACCCGATGGTGCCGTTGCGACATTAACGGGGATAAATCGGTATTAATTCATTGATTCTAGTGGGATTTGGGTGGAAATTTCGCCGCCGAACCCTTACATAGAAAAGATAACCTTTCCTTTGTAGGGCAAATCTCATGGCAGACTATGATTTTGATCTGATCACTATTGGCGCTGGGTCAGGCGGCGTGCGCGCCAGTCGCATCGCGGCCGGTCATGGGGCTAAAGTCGCGGTGATTGAAGAAGATCGACCCGGCGGCACTTGCGTTTTGCGCGGATGCGTGCCGAAAAAATTGCTTGTTTATGGGGCGGCGTTTTCGGCGGATTTGGAAGATTCCATTGGCTTTGGATGGGAAGAGGTTGATCCTGCCCATAATTGGGGGGCGTTGATCGACCGCAAGAATACCGAATTGGATCGGCTTGCCGGTATTTACACGTCTCTTTTATCCAATGCTGGTGTCACGTTGATTGAAGGCCGAGGCCGCATTACTGGCCCACATTCCGTCGAGGTCGCAGGGCAAACTTACACGGCTGAACGCATTTTGATTGCTGTTGGCGGCTGGCCAAGCATGCCGGATGTTCCTGGCCTGAGAGAGCACGCCATCACTTCAAACGACGCGTTGAATTTGACCCACCGCCCGGATCAAGTGTTGATCTATGGCAGCGGCTTTATTGCGGTTGAATTTGCAGGGATTTTCAACGGTTTTGGTGCGGATACCCATTTGGTCTATCGCGCGGATTTGCCTTTGCGCGGATTTGATATTGATCTCAGGAAAGGCTTTGTGGATGCCGCGGAAAACCGAGGCGTGACGCTTCATCCCGGGGTGACGATTGCTTCGGTGGAAGCCGAAGGTGATCAGAAGAAAGTCACCTTAAGCAATGGTGAGGTCATGGTGGTTGATGCCGTTATGGCGGCCACGGGGCGCAAAGCCATGACCGATGATTTAGGGCTTGAAAGCGTTGGTATCACGCCAGATGAGCGTGGCGCGATCCCTGTCAATGCGGATAGCCAAACCAAAATCCCGTCGATCTATGCCATTGGGGATGTCACCAATCGCGTCAATTTAACCCCGGTGGCGATTGCCGAAGGTCATGCTTTTGCCGATAGTTATTATGGCAAGGCTCACCGTCAAATGGATCACACCAATATCGCATCAGCGGTATTTTCATTGCCGCCTATTGGCACCGTCGGGTTGAGCGAAGATGACGCGATTAAGCAAGGAATCAATCATCAGGTTTTTGCCGCCTCTTTCCGTGCCATGAAGAACACGATTTCTGGGCGTGATGAGAAAACCGTCATGAAATTGGTGGTGGATCGGGACAGCAATGTCGTGCTGGGCGCGCATATGCTGGGGCCTGATGCTCCTGAAATTATCCAAGGGATTGCCATTGCCATCAAGGCTGGCGCGACCAAGGCTGATTTTGATGCCACGATAGGGATACACCCGACATCAGCCGAAGAATTTGTCACGATGCGCACCCCACGCGATTAGAAGCATTGCGTTTAGGGATAAAAACCTGATAAACCAAGTTAAGTTTCACCCTTATTAGAAGGTCAGTTTCATGAGTTGGACACCATCATCTTGGCGCGAACATCCGATTATTCAGGTGCCTGATTATCCAGATCAGCAGCATTTGAATGCGGTTGAAAATGAATTGTCACATTTGCCGCCTTTGGTCTTTGCTGGTGAAGTGCAAAGTCTCCGGTCAAAATTGGGTGCTGTTGCCGATGGCAATGCCTTCTTGTTGCAAGGCGGGGATTGCGCTGAAAGTTTCGCGGAATTTTCAGCGGATCGTATCCGCGATACCTTTAAGGTTATGATGCAAATGGCCGTGGCATTGACCTTTGGTTCTGCCATGCCGGTGGTTAAGGTCGCGCGCATCGCCGGACAATTTGCTAAGCCAAGATCAGCGCCAACGGAAGTGATTGATGGGATTGAATTGCCTTCTTATCGCGGCGATATGGTCAATGGCCATGAATTCACTGAGGCCGCCCGTATTCCTGATCCAGAACGGTTGAAGAAAGTTTATCAGCAATCGGCTTCTACTTTGAACTTGCTTCGTGCTTTTTCAACAGGGGGCTTGGCAGATTTAGAACAAGTGCATTCATGGACGTTGAATTACATTCAAGGATCAATGGAAGCCAAACGCTACGAAGAATTGGCCAATCGGATTGACGAATGCCTAAACTTCATGCGGGCTTGTGGCATCACCAGTTCCAGCACCGTGGCGTTGCGTGAAACCGAATTATTCACCAGCCACGAAGCCTTGCTGTTGAATTATGAAGAAGCCTTTACCCGTCAGGACACAATCACCAGCGAAGGCGGCTTGTTCAGCACGTCTGCCCATATGCTTTGGATTGGTGATCGTACGCGCCAATTGGATGGGGCGCATGTTGAGTATATGCGCGGCATTTCAAACCCTATTGGCATGAAATGTGGCCCCAGTTTAGACCCTGATGAGTTGATCCGTCTGATTGATGTGTTGAATCCCAAAAATCAATCGGGGCGGTTAACCCTGATCGCTCGGATGGGGGCTGGCAAGGTGCGGGACGGGCTGTTGCCGCTGTTGAAAAAGGTCAAAGAAGAAGGCCAAAATGTCGTTTGGTGCTGTGATCCTATGCATGGCAATACGGTTAAGGCTTCATCTGGCTATAAGACGCGCCATGTTAATGACGTTATGGAAGAAGTCCGTGGTTTCTTTGAAACCCATGATGTGGCGGGGACGCATCCCGGAGGCGTTCATTTTGAAATGACTGGCGCTGATGTTACTGAATGTGTCGGCGGCGATGTCGGCCATGTCACCGAAGAAGATTTGTCTGATCGTTACCACACGTTCTGTGACCCGCGTCTTAACGCCACCCAATCTTTGGAATTAGCGTTCTTGATTGCGGATCTGTTGAAAGAGCGGCGCGGTTAAGCCTTATTGAGCCAGTAAAGAAGGCAGAGGTTGTGATGTCGTCATCTTTTCGATCTGGGTTTTCAGGCCCTTCGCCAGAAGATCAACCGCAATTGACGGATTCTTATTTTCTGCGGACAAAAGCCGTGGTCAGCCGCAATGGTGAAGCAGAAGTCACTTACGCGATCTTTATGCGGCGTCCGGTGCTTTCCGCGCCTCGATTGGCGGTGGAATGGTTGGAGGCCATGCTCAAACATCGTGGGGTGAAAGGTAAAATCACGCTTAACCATCCGGAAGGCAGTTGGGTTGGTGCGGGTGAGCCAATCCTTTATATCACAGGGCCTTTATCGCAATTGGTGGATTTGGAAACCATTTTACTGCAACGGATTGGCGCGGCTTCGGTGGCGGCTTATAACGCCCATGCGATGTGTTCGGCTTTGCCAAAAGTTGCGTTTTTGGCCATGGATGCTCGCCATTGCGCTGGCACCGATATGGCGGAATTGATGGCTTACGGCGCATCTGTAGGCTCAATGGCGGCGCAATCAAACGCGGGTGCGATTGGTTTTGTGGGCTGCGCCACGGATCACACCGCGCCTTATTTTGGTGCGGATAAAGGGCGAGGCACCATGCCCCATGCCTTGATTGGCTATGCAGGATCAACGGTCAAAGCCGCGCAAATTTATGATGAAACTTTCCCAGATGAACCGCTCACCGTGCTGGTTGATTATTTTGGTCAGGAAGTCACCGATGGCTTGGCGGTGGCGAGGGCGTTTCCAGAACGCGCGAAAGCAGGCACGCTTTCGCTTCGGATTGACACCCATGGTGGCCGGTATATGGAAGGGCTGGATGTTCAGCAATCTTATGCTGTGCTTGAGCGCAACGCCGCTGATGCTATTCGCGGCTATCGCACGGATCAGGAAT